>CAYPUM010000001.1:0-18249 GCA_964413545.1 uncultured Roseibacillus sp.
TTCGCTGGCGGGATGAAGCGCTGGTTGCGTTGGCGAAGCATCGAGAATCTACGGATTCACTCCGCTTCGCCGCCTTGCCAGCCCTCCATCCTCCGGCGCGCCTACCCATCATCTCAATCTTGACGAACCACTAGAAAAGACTCCCCTGGGCGCCTTCGGCGGGCGGGGGGGCGCCGATCTTGCGATAGGCCGAGGGGAGGGCCACGCGGCCGCGGGGGGTGCGTTTCAGGAAGCCCTGCATGATGAGGAAGGGCTCGTTGACTTCTTCGAGGGTGGTGGCGTCCTCGGAGAGGGCGACTGCGAGGGAGGAAAGGCCGACCGGTCCCCCGTTGAACTTGTAGATGATTGTTTCGAGGAGTCGTTTGTCCATCTCGTCGAGGCCGTCCTCGTCGATCTCGATCATGGCGAGGGCCCGGGAAGCGGTTTCGGCGTCGATGCGGCCGGCGGCGCGGACCTGGGCGAAATCGCGGACCCAGCGGAGGAGGTTGTTGGCGACGCGGGGGGTGCCGCGCGAGCGGGCGGCGATTTCGCGGGCGCCCTCGGGGTCGATCGTGATGTCGAGGAGTCCTGCGGAGCGTTCGATGATGGTGCGGAGTTCTTCGAGGCTGTAGTAGTCGAGGCGGTTGACGAGGCCGAAGCGGGATCGCAGGGGGGCGGTGAGCATTCCGGCGCGGGTGGTGGCGCCGACGAGGGTGAATTTCGGGAGATTGAGCTGGATGGAGCGGGCCGAGGGGCCGGAGTCGATGATGATGTCGAGGCGGTAGTCCTCCATCGCGGGGTAGAGGTATTCCTCGATGGCGGGATGGAGGCGGTGGATTTCGTCGATGAAGAGGACGTCGGCCTTTTCGAGGTTGGTGAGGACTCCGGCGAGGTCTCCGGCCTTTTCGATCTGGGGGCCGGAGGTGGTGTGGATGCGGGAGCCGACGGCGCCGGCGATGATGTTGGCGAGGGTGGTCTTGCCGAGTCCCGGGGGCCCGGAGAGGAGGATGTGTTCGAGGACGTCGTGCCGTTGGCGGGCGGCCTCGACCATCAGCATGAGCCGCTCCTTGACCTTTTCCTGGCCGTGGAACTCCTTGAAGGCGGGCGGCCGCAGGGAAATGTCGAACGATGTCCGGGGCGCCTCGGTGGCTTCCTGGTAGAAATTCTCCGGCATATCGCGGCGCGACAGAATCACAGATCGAACCGGAATGACAGGCGGATTTGGCGAGAAACGGCTTTACAGCGGGAGGGCGGCGCGTAGAGTGCGCCTCCCATGAAGGTGCTCTCGTCGCTTGCCTCGTTGAAACGCCGTCACGCCGGATGCCAGGTCGTGAAGCGCAGGGGGACCCTGTACGTGATCAACAAGAGCAACCCGAAGTTCAAGGCGCGGCAGGGCGCCACGCGCGGCACCAAGCTCTCCAAGAAGGGCGTGAAGTGAGCCGGGGACGGGGAACGCGGGGATATCAGAAGCCGGCATGGGGGTTTGACGGGCCGGGTTCGGCGAGCAGTCGGAGCAATTCACCAGCCGCGAAGAAGCCGAAAGCGGCAGTGATGTGCGCCGCGGTGCCGTAGCCGGCATCGCATCGCCGGCCGGAGGGCGTCGTCACGGACCGCGTTGGCCCCACGCTCCCATCGGCTTGAGGAAACGCCGGGGGCTCCGGCGAAAAGACGGCCGGGACGGCAAAGGAGCGAGGTTTCTCTCCGGCGGGAAAGCCGTAATTGCCGCGCAGGTTCTTGCGAACCTGGTGGAGCAGGGCATCGTTGAAGGTGCGGGAAAGGTCCGCGATGCGGATGGAGGAGGCGTCCCGGCGTCCGCCGGCCGCGCCGCACGTCACGACCGGGATTCCCTGCTCCCGGCATCTTGCCAGCAGATGGCATTTCGGGCGGACGATGTCGATGGCGTCGATGACGCCGTCGAAGCCGCCGTCGAGGATCTCGTCCGCGGATTGTTGGTGGAAGAACCGTTGCAGGGGGCGGACGACGCAGCCGGGATTGATGGAGCGGATGCGGTCCGCCATGGCCTCGACTTTCGGGCGTCCGATCTGTCCGTCGAGGGCGTGGATCTGGCGATTGACGTTGGTGAGGCAGATCTCGTCGAGGTCCACGAGGGTGAGGGCGCCGATTCCGCTGCGGGCGAAGGCCTCGGCGGCCCACGATCCGACTCCACCGATTCCGACGACCGCGAGGCGGCAGTTGCGAAAGCGTTTTGCGGCGGCGGTTCCGTAGAGCCGGGCGGTTCCCGAGAAGCGGGCCTCCTGTGAGAAGTCGTGCACCAGCCGGGGTTTTTTCGCAGATTTGTTTCTTCCTGCAAGGATGATGTTCCGGGCGTTTGAAATCGCTGCTAATAACGGCTGGCCGGGCGTCGTATATGAGGGTAACTGTTGCGGAGCGATGTCTGCATATGACTTCGACATACCGGTGACGTTCCGGCACCGGATTCGGTTCACCAAGAGGGCCTTTGACGGTGGCAACCCGGTGGTGCGGGATCTGCTTGGCGACCGGCGGGGCGTGAAGGTGCTGGTGTTGGTCGAGACGGAAGTATTGCGTCACTTCCCGGCACTCGAAGGCGAGATCACGGAGTATCTGGAGGAAGCCGGGAACGCCGTCTTGACGGAGATTCTGACGCTGCCCGGCGGGGAGGAATGCAAGGTGGGCAAGTGGCAGATCATGCAGGCGATGCGGCCGATCGAGCGGAACGGGATTGACCGGCACTCGTTTGTGTTTGCCATCGGGGGGGGCGCCTTTCTGGACATGGTGGGTTTGGCGGCGGCGACGGCGCACCGGGGAGTCCGGCTGGTGAGGTTTCCGACCACCACCCTTTCGCAGGATGACAGCGGGGTGGGGGTGAAGAACGGCATCAATGCCTTCGGGAAGAAGAACTTCATCGGGACCTTTGCGGTGCCGTACGCCGTCGTGAATGATTTCCGCTTTCTGGATTCGCAGCCGGAGGAGACAAGGCGGGGAGGTTTGGCGGAGGTGGTGAAGGTGGCGCTGGTGAAGGATGCGGCGTTGTTCGGCTGGCTCGAGGAACACGCCGGCCGCCTCGGCGAACTGGAACCGGCGGTGATGGAGGAGGCCGTGGAGCGCTCGGCGGTTCTCCACGCCCGCCACATCGCGGAGGGGGGCGACCCCTTCGAGACCGGAAGCAGCCGTCCGCTGGACTTCGGCCACTGGTCGGCGCACAAGATGGAGCAACTGACCGGCTTCGAGTTGAGTCACGCGGAGGCGGTGTCGGTGGGAGTGGCAGCCGACACCCTGTATTCGGCGAGGTCCGGATGGCTTGCATCCGGGGATGCTCTCCGTGTGATCAGGCTTCTGAAACGTTTGCGGCTGCCGGTTTGGCACGAGGCCATCGGGCGACGCGATGCGGAGAACAGGCTTGAAGTGGTCGCGGGGCTCGAGGAGTTCCGCGAGCATTTGGGCGGGGAACTCACCATCCTGATGTTGCGGGCCATCGGCGAAGGGTTCGACGTGCATGAGTTGGACGCGGACCGCTTCGAGCAGTGTTTGTGCGAATTGAGGGCGGAGGCGCGGCCGGTGGCGGCGGCCTGAGGCCCGCCGGACCGGGGGATTCTCATGAGCCGGCTTGCGGTCCTCGACGTGGTGGGGCTGACCACGGACCTTCTTGGCGAGGATACGCCGCGCCTTGCGCGCTTTGCCTCGCGCATGCAAACGGCGTCCTTCCGGCCAGCCTTCCCCGCAGTCACCACCACCGCCCAGTCCACCTACCTGACCGGGACGCCTCCCGGCAGGCACGGAATTGTCGGGAACGGATGGTACGACCGGGAAGCGGCCGAGGTGAAATTCTGGAAACAGAGCAATCACCTGGTGCGCGGGGAGAAACTCTGGGAGCGCCTGAGGCGGGACCGCACGGGATTTCGATGCGCGAAACTCTTCTGGTGGCATAACATGTATTCCAGCGCCGACTACTCGATCACGCCGCGTCCGATGTATCCCGCGGACGGGCGCAAGGTTTTCGACATATACGCCCATCCGCCGGGGGTGCGGGATGAGATCAAGCGTGATCTCGGGGAGTTTCCCTTTCCGGGCTTCTGGGGGCCGCGGGCCGGGATCGCGTCGTCGGAGTGGATCGCGGCGTCCGCGAAGTGGATCGAAGAGCGCCATGGGCCGGACCTGAGTCTCGTCTACCTGCCGCACCTCGACTACGGACTGCAGCGATTCGGGCCGGGAGCGGCGGAGATCCCGGCGGAACTGGCGGCCATCGACGAGGTGGCGGGCGACCTCGTCGCGTTTTTCGAGCGGAGGGGGGTGGAAGTGGTGGTGGTGTCGGAATACGGAATCTCGGCCGTGCGCCGGCCGGTGCATCTGAATCGCCTCTTCCGGCGGCGGGGCTGGCTGCAGATCAAAAACGAATTGGGGCGCGAGATGCTGGACTGCGGAGCTTGCCGGGCCTTCGCGGTGGCCGACCACCAGGTGGCGCACGTTTACCTCAATGACGACGGCCTTCGCAACGAGGTGCGGGCGGCCCTGGAAGAAACCGAAGGCGTGGAAAGCGTGCGGGAAGGGGTATTCGGAACGGGCGCCGGCGCGCAGCGGGCGGGCGACCTTGTGGCCGTCGCGGCGCCCGGGGCGTGGTTCACCTATTACTATTGGGAGGATGATGACATGGCGCCGGACTTCGCCCGGACGGTCGATATCCATCGAAAGCCGGGCTATGATCCGGTGGAATTGTTCATTGATCCGGCCCTGCGGTTTCCCTTCCTGAAGGCGGGGTGGTTCCTGCTCGGGAAAAAGCTGGGATTTCGGGGGTTGCTGGAGGTGGTGCCCCTCGACCCCCGGCTGGTCAAGGGCTCTCACGGGCGGGACGAGGCGCCTCCCGGCGAGCAGCCGCTGGTGATCGGCACGGATGCCGGCGAGGTGAGATCCGCCCCCGAGGTGTTCGCGTATCTGCGCCGGAGGTGCCTTGCATGAGACCGTCCGCGACGCCGGCGCGGAGGGGTATCTAACAGATGGAAAAGCGCGGCGGCGGCCGGCCGCTCCAAAGCGCGCCCGGGATGCGGACCCCCCGGCGGGATATCCTAACAACTCACCCCGAGGGAGCAAACCGCGGCTGGCGGGCGCTTTTTGACCCTGTAATATTTATGTTGTTTTTGAAAGTAATAGCTTGTCACGCGATCGGGAAACTCCCTAGACTGCGGCATGGCTACGAAGAAAGGGGCCGCAAAAACCGCGGCCAAAGGCAGAAGATATAGTCCGGCGCACAAGCAGAAGGTGGTTGACTTCGTGAACTCGGTGAACGCCGAAAAGGGCCGGGGCGGGGTGGCCGCCGCGACCAAGAAGTTCGGCATCACGGCTCTTACCGTGAGCAAGTGGATGAAGGATGCTGCCGCGGCCGGCGGAGCGGTGATCAAGCCGGCCGGGAAAAAATCGCGCCCGGGAGCCCGAAAAGCGGCCCGTGGAACGCGAACCGCCGGCGGAAGGGCGCAGGTCCTGTCGCAACTGTCGAAGATCCACGACGAGATCGCAGCGAAGAAGGCTGATCTGGATGCGCTCGAGCGGCGGTTCGAGAAGCTCAAGGCGGCCCTTTGACGATACCTGAAGGCCGGCGGCGGCGCGGGAAGAGCATCGCTGGACTCGCGGCGGCCATGGCAATGCCATGGAACCGGGGCGTCGGGGTGTGGCAGGCCCCCCGTCGTCACCGGGTCGTGGGCATGAGCGGACCGTGGGAAGGTTCGTGCTTCCGACGAACGTTTATCTTTGGGCTCGTCGCGGTTGGTCCGTTGAGCATTGCCTCCACCGGTGGGGGGCCTGTGGGAGGGCGGTGACGGCGGAAGATGGGGAAAAGAGGCGCCGATTCAATTAAGGATTGCGAAATATCGTGAAATCAGGGATAACAAGCCACCGAGATATCGTCAGGCGTGGGATTCATGGAGTATTGGGACGGGATTTTGCTGGTTATTTCAGGTATGGCTCTCGGGGCGGGGGCGGTTTTTGTTTGGAAGAGTTCGGTGGGAGGCGGGAGGGGCCGGTGGTTGGGGTCGTGGGGTGGTGAGGGGAGAGGAGGGAATGGCGAGCGGGACAGCCGGTTGTGGGCAGGGGTTCGGGAGAGTTCGCAGCTTCTGGTGGCGGAGACCGACAAGCGGGGATTGATTCAGTTTGCGAACGACCGGCTGTGTGAGGCCCGCGGGATGACGGATTCGGAGATTACTGGGACGAGTTTGCCGTATCTGGTGCATGTCGAGGAGCGCAATGCCTTGAGCAACCTGTTGCGGGACGTTGCGGAGGGGAGTTCGCCGGGGGGAGGGGTCGTGGCGCGTCTTCTGACGTTCGGAGAGACGGCGCCCCGGGTTTTGTGGTCGGCGGTGCCTGTGCGGGACGCTCGCGGGGAGGTTCGGGGTGTGGCGGGCATCGGGGTGGATCTCACCGGGGAAGTGCCGGTCCGGGAGTTGTCCGGGGGGCTGGTGACGGAACTGGCGGAGGCGCGGGAGCGGGGGATGCGACTGGCCGAGGAAAACCGCAGCCTGCAGTTGGAACTCGAAAGGGCGCGCGAGCCGGCGGGCCGGCAGACCGCGGAGCGTGACGGAAACGGACGGGGCGGGGTTTTCGTGGAACTGGAGGACGGCTCGCCGCCGCTTGCTGAACTTGAGCGGCGCTACATCGAGCGGATCCTTGAGCGGACCGGGGGGCGGGTCAGCGGAGACCGGGGGGCGGCCGGAATTTTGGGCCTGCATCCGAACACGCTTCGCTCGCGCATGAAGAAGCTGGGAATCGGGCGGCGTTGATCAGGAGGCTTCGGCCGTCTTCTTGGAGGCCGCGATGACTTTCTGTTCCTCGTCGCGGGGCATATCCTCGTAGTGTGAGAACTCTTCCGAGTGCTGGCCGCGGCCGCCGGTGAGCGAGCGGAGGTCGGTGGCGTAGGCGTGCATGACGCGCTGCGGGACCTCGGCGGTGACAATCTGGAAATGTCCCTCGGTGTCGGTTCCGAGGACGCGGCCGCCCCGGGTTGAAAGATCGCCGAGAATGTTGCCGAGCGAATCGTCGGGCACGCGGATGGTCACCTTGAGGATTGGCTCGAGGAGGTGGGGATCGGCGTTCATGAAGGCCTCGCGGAAGGCGCTCTTGCCGGCGATCTGGAAGGCGATGTCCTTCGAGTCGACGGGATGTTGTTTGCCGTCGTAGAAATCGACCTTGAGGTCGTAGACATGATATCCGGCGAGGATCCCCTCCATCTCGGCGCTTCGGACGCCCTTCTCGACCGAGGGGACGAAGACGCGGTCGACGTTGTTGCCGACGAGCGAGTTGCCGAACTCGACGCCGCTGTCCCTCGGGCCGGGTTCGATGCGCATCCAGACTTCGGCGAACTGGCCGGCGCCGCCGGTTTGTTTTTTGTGGCGGTATTTGGATTCGGCCTTGCGGCGGATGGTTTCGCGGTAGGGGATGCGCGGCGGGGCGAGGGCGATTTCGACGTTGTATCGTCGCTTGAGGGTTTCCATGACGGCGCGGAGGTGTTGTTCGCCCTGGCCGGAAAGGATGGTCTGCTTGAGTTCGGGGTCGACCCGGAACTGGAAGGCGGGGTCTTCCTCGTGGATGAGGGCGAGGCCTTCCGCGACCTTTTCCTCGTCGCCGCGGGATTGGATGACGAGGGCGGCATGGATGTTGGGGGGGGGATACTCGATTTCTGGGAGGCGCACCTTGCGCTTGGGGCTGCAGAGGGTGTCGTTGGTATGGGTATCCTTCAGTTTGACGAGGGCGCCGAGTTCGCCCGAGCGGAGGTGATCGGAGGTTTCGCGGTCCTTGCCGTTGGGCAGGAGGATCTGGCCGATGCGTTCCGAGCCTCGGCGGACGGTGTTTTCGAGGGTGGCGCCGGTCTTGAGTTCGCCGGAATAGATTCGGAAGAACGAGAGGGCGCCGACGTGTTCCTCGACCAGCGTCTTGAAGACGAAGATGACGGGTTCCTCGCCCTCGACGTCGATCTCGGCCGGCTTGCCGTCAGGTGTCTGGCAGGAAATCATCTTGCGGTCGACGGGGGACGATCCGAATTGGGCGATGAAATCCATCAGGCGCGCCACGCCGGCGCCGGATTCCGCGGCGGTGCAATAGACGGGAACAAACGACTGGGCCTGGACGGCCTGGTGGAGGTAGGTCCGGAGCTCGTCCTCCGAGAGGCCCCCTTGTTCGAAGAACTTCTCGAGCAGGCTGTCGTCGGATTCGGCGACGAACTCGATGAGTTGCTGGTGGAGATCCTGGACCCGTTCGAGGTCGGCGCCCTCGGCTGGGAGTTCCTCGAATCTCCCGCTCTGGTCGGTGAGATATTTGACGACCTTGGATCGCATGACATCGAGGAAGCGGGAGCATCCGGGTCCCTCGTCGAGGGGGAGGGACATGGGGAAGATATTTCCCTCGAAGGTTTCGCGGATCTGGGCGAGGACGTTTTCCGCGGCGGAGTTCTCACGATCGACGCCGTTGATGACGAGGAACTTCGGGATGCCCAATTTGGCGGCGGTTTGCCACATGCGCTCGGTTCCGAAACCGACTCCTTCGATGGAGTGGATCACGATGACGGCGAAGTCGGCGACCTGCAGGGCGCCGAAGGCGTCGCCGATGAAATCCGGGAATCCCGGGGCGTCGAGGATATTGAACTCGGTGTCGCTCCATTCGGCCCGGAGAAGGGAGCAATGCATGGAAAACTGGTGTTCGCGCTCGTCTTCGTGGTAGTCGGAGGTGGTCGTGCCCTGGGCGATACTTCCCATGCGGTTGATGCGCCCGGCGGAGGCCAGCATGGCCTCGCACAGCATGGTTTTTCCGGACGAGTTATGGCCGACGACAGCGAAGTTGCGGATCTTGTTGAGTGGATGGTCTTTCATGGAGAAACGAATTCCTGGGCACGAATTCGCTGCACCCGCGATGCTCCATGATGATGGCAGCCCCGGGCTGCAGCGGCCGGAGGATGGCAGCTCCCGGCGGGGAGCGCAACCGTATTTGGTGAGGTTCAGCCGGCCCGGCTCCGGCGGCGGCCGGAGGATCAGCCATCCAGCAGGGAAATTGTCCTGACGCGGCAGAAGATCTCTGGTTCGAGGTTGGGGTCGGCGGGGATCTCGACGACGACGCGTTCCCAGTCGTCGTGGCCGGGGATGCCGGTGACGGTTTCGGATCCGGTGGCGGGGGACCAATCGCGGGTTATTCCGGGGCTGGTTTCGGTGGTGCAACTGATCACGCCGTCGAGGTCCTTGCGGCGGACGTATTCAACGCGGAACATGGCTTCGCCGCCGGCATTGATGAATTGGATCGATGGCAGGCCGCGCGTTCCGGTGGCGGGTGTCAGGATGGTGCGATCCCAGGTGGTCGGGTCGAGGTTGCAGGCGAGTTTCATGAGGTTGGAAACGCCGTCTCCTCCCGGCGCGTCCATGGGCCCCCATGTGTGGATGCTGGGGAAATACTCCAGTTCCCAGTGGTCGGGGAGTCCGTCCCCGTCCTCGTCCTCGGTGGCGACGGTCTTGCCGTTCATCTCGAAGAGCAGCGGTTCGGGGGAACCACCTGTGTTGACGAAGCTGACGTAATAGAGTTGCCCGGGCACCCACGGCCAACCGTCGAGTTCCTCGTCGAGCGAGCTGTTGGCCACGCTGCTGCGGTAGTGCACGTCGTAGCCGGTCAGCAGCGGCAGGGTCCCCTGCTCGATGCGGATCTCGACGTTGGCGGAGCGGGTCGAGGTGTGCTTCCACCGGGTGGCATTGGCGGGGACACGCACCAGGCAGGTCAGGTTTTCGCCAACCGCGAGGGTGGTGTCCACCGTGCCGTCGGCATAGGCCAGTTCGGGCAACACCCCGATCGTGCCACCGGCGGTGGCGGTGCTCAGCGAGAAGGTGGCGTCGTTCTTGGCATGGAACCCGAGGAAATAGGTGGTCCCCGGCCGCAGCCACGGCGTGGTGAAGGCGTGGGTTCCGGCGGCGTCGTAGCCGGAGTTCAGGTAGGGTCCCTGGTTCTTGCCGTCGTCGTAGGCGTTCCGGTAGGCGGACTCCGAGTACTCCGTGACGTCGTTGTCACAGCCCGGCGGCATGGTGTCCCGGATGTGCATCACCACGTCGCCCTGTTGCTGCGAGAACGTCGCGGACCATTCGACCGGCGCGTCTTCGGGCACCTGGAAGCGGTAGAACCTCCAGTCGGTGCCGGCGAGTTGCTGGTTGGTGAGGTTCGCCCCGTCGAGGGCGAGGTCGGTGACGACGCCGTTTGAGACGCGCAGCCGGTAGCGGGCGTTCGACCCGCCGGTGGCCTTGACGCCGAGGTACCAGCGGCCGGGGGCGAGCTGGTGCTCGGTCCTGCCGTTGAGGGGGACCCAGTTGCCGTATTGCGTGCCGTCATCGGTCATGAAACGGTCGTAGAGGTTGCCGCCGGTGGCGCCTTCGCTTTTGTGGTCGTTGGTCGGGAGTCCGTCCTCGCGGAGGTAGAGGTCCGGGTCGCCGTTGAGGGCTTCGAGGGTGGTGCGCAGGAGGCCGCCGTTGCCGTCGGGCACATCGACCGCGTAGAAGTGCCAGTTGTCGCCGGCGAGGTCGCGGCCCTGGTCGCCGCCGAGGCCCGCGCCCGAGTCGCCGAACTCGGTGTTGTAGCCCGCGGGCATCGTCCATGCGTCGAGGACGAGGGCGACCGTCGAGCTGGTGATCGTGTATTCGGCGGCGCCGTCGCCGATGACCTTGACGTAGAACGTCTCGCCGGAATCGAGGAACGGCGGCACGATGACGGCGCTGTTGCCGGTGACGCTCACGGCGTCGCTCCAGTCGGCGAAGTCGTTCGAGACCAGGAAATGGGTGTCGCCGAGGGCGTGGCTGAAGGTCAGCCGCCAGCCGATGATTTCCTCGCCGAGGAGGTCGGAGGGAACGGTCACCGAGTAGAAGTCGGCCTGGTCCTTGACGAGCTGCGAGGTCGCGATGTGCGAGCCGCCTCCGCCGTTGAGCACGGCGTCGAAGTTCAGCGGGGCCACCGGCCTCGTTCGCACCTTCAGGTTGCAGGTCGCGGGATCGGGTTCGGTGTCTGAGGAATCGACCGGGTTGGCGCGCAGAGCAATCGTGTAGAGGCCGGCGGCGGGGTTAGGGACGGTCAGGACATCCGGGTTGTTGCCGGTGGCGGAACTGTCATTGCGCAGCCGCCCGCTGGTCTGGCCGTAATCCCAGCCGTATTGGTCGGTCTGACTGGTTGACGCCGCGAACCGTCCGTTCGGCTCGGGGGCGGCCGGACCGGGGGCCAGCGAGACCCGCGGGTTGCCGACCCGGTTGTCGGCCATCACTTCGAGCACCTCCGCGCCGGCCGGCACCTCGAACTGGTAGAGTTTGACCTCCCCGGCGGCGAGCGACTCGGCGCTGACGATCGGGGTGGCCGAGGCGGTCCCGAGGTCGGCCACCGGGATGGCGCCCATGCTCTCGATGGTGGCGGTCGAGGTGCCGGCGCCGATGTAGTTGTAAGCGGGCTGGCCCGGGTTCACGCCCTGGCCGACCACCGCGAGGAAGTAGTCGCCCTCCTCGATGAACCCCTCCCCATCCTTCGGCAGGAGCTGATAGATCTCATCGCCCGCCTTGTGCATGCCGACCCCGGCGTAGGTGGTGGTATTGTCGATGGACGTGCTTTCGGACCACTTGATCCCCGGGATCACGGCCTTGCGGGCGATCAGGCAGCATTCGCCGGTGGTCTGGGTGAGCCGCACCTGCCAGCTGCGGGTGTCGGGCGGCACGGTGACCTTGAAGAAGCGGCCGTCGCGCGGCACGAGATTGGTGACGGTGGCGCTGCCCCCGGTGAAGGCGAGCGCCGGCACCTCGTGGCCGCACCCAGAACCGGCGGCGCCTATCCCGCGGCTCAGGAGGGTGTAGGCGGCGGTTCCGTCGCCGGGCTCGTTGTAGACGCCCACGTAGTAGGTGCCGGGTTCGAGCGGCCGGCCCATCGGGGCGACGAGGCGGCGGTAACGGATGTAGGAGCCGTCGGGGTCAACAAGGTAGCCGCTCCAGTCATTGATCTCGGTCCAACGATTGCCGCTCGGCCAGTAGGTGTAGCCGTTGCCGCTGTTCCAGGTTTCGGTTTCGACGGCGGTCGGCAGTTCGTCGCGGCGCACCACGAGCTGCGGGTTGCCGCTGGTGACGTCCTTCACCCAGACGTCAAGACCGAGCGCGCCGGCGGGCGCCACGACGCGAAAGTAGCGCCATGCCGCTTCAAGCTGCCCGGTCACGGCGGCGCTGTCCTCGGCGAAGTCAAAGTCCACGATCGGGACGGCGGTGATTTCGAGGTCGCAGGCGGCGGGATCGGGTTCCCGGTCGGACCCGTCCACCGGGTTGGCGCGCACCGCCACCGTGTAGAGGCCGGCCGGGGGGCTTTGGACGGTCACCACGTCCGGGTTGGCGCCGGTGCCGTATTCATCGTTGCGGAAGCAGCCGGTGGTTTGACCGTAATCCCACCCATACTTGTCCGTGCGGGAGTAGCCATCTGTAAAGCGTCCGTTCGGCTCGGGCGCTGCCGGGCTCATCACCGCCGAAACCCGCGGGTTGCCACTACGGTTCGTCGCTACGACCTCGAGCACCGCAGTGTCGGCGGGCACCGTGGCCTGATAGAGCTTGATCTCGCCGGCCGCGAGGCTGACGGTCTCGCTGATGGTGGTTGCCGAGGCGGTGCCGAGGTTGGTGGCGGTCATCTCGCCCACGCTCGCGATCGTTCCGGTCGAGGTGCCGGTACCGATGGAGGTTGAAAGCGGTTGCCCGGGGTTGACCCCCTGGCTCACGACGGCGAGATAGTAATCGCCTGCTTCGAGGAATCCTGATCCGTCCTGCGGGAACAGGTGATAGATCTCGTCGTCTTCCTTCGACATGCCGACGGACCCGTGGCTGGTGTCATCGACCGAGGCGCCTTCGTCCCACTCGATGTTGGGCACGGTTCCCTTGCGGGCCAGCAGGCACAGTTCGCCGGCGGATTGGCTGACCTTGACCTGCCAACTGCGCACGCCGGCGGGCACGGTCACCTTGAAGAACCGGCCGTCACGGGCATCGAGACCGGTGATCCCGGCGTTGCCGCCGGTGAAGGCGAGCGGCTCGGCTTCGAGGTCGCAGCCCGAGCCGTCGGCGCCGATGCCGCGGCTGAGCAGCGTGTAGGATGCGGTGCCACTGCCGCCCTCGTTGTAAACCCCGATGAAGTAGGTTCCCGGCTCGAGCGGGCGCCCGACCGCCGCGACCAGGCGCCGGTTGCGGGTGTCGGAGCCGTCCGGATCCCGGTAGTAGCCGCTCCAGTCGTCCGCCGGGGACCAATAATTGCCGCTCGGCCAGGTGGTCAATCGGTAGGGATAACTCCATGGCGCCGGGCTCGTCCCGACCGTGGTCGGCAAGGCATCGCGGCGCACGACGACCTGCGGGTTGCCGCTCGACACGTCCTTCGCCCAGACGTCCAGACCGAGGGCGCCGGCGGGCACCTCGACTTCGAAGAACTGCCAGCCGGCCTCGAGTTGCCCGCTCACCGCCACCGAGTCGCCGGCGAAGTCGAGTTCGGTCGGCCCGACAGCGGTGATTTCGAGGTCGCAGGTGGCGGGATCGGGTTCGGTGTCCGATCCGTCGACCGGGTTGGCACGGACCGCGATGGTGTAGGTTCCGGCCGGCGGGGCGGGGACGGTCGCGACGTCCGGGTTGCCGGCGGTGCCGTATTCCTCGCTGAAGAAGCGGCCGGTGGTCTGGCCGTGGTCCCAGCCGTAGTGGTCGGTGCGGTTGTGGCCGGTAGAGAAGCGCCCGTTTGGTTCCGGCGGTGCGGGTCCGGCGACCACCGAGACGCGCGGGTTGCCGCTGCGGCTGGCGGCGACCACTTCGAGGACCGCGGTGTTGGCGGGCACCGCGACCTGATAGAGTTTGATCTCGCCGGCCGCGAGGCTCACGGTCTGGGTGATGGTCGTCTCCGAGGCGATGCCGAGGTCGATGATCGGCATCTCGCCGATGCTCTCGATGGTGGCGCTTGCAGTGCCGGTGCCGATTGTACCGCCGTCCGGGTTCTGGCCGAGGCTGACGGCGGCGAGGTAGTAATCGCCCTCATCGAGAAATGAAGCGCCGTCCTCCGGCAGGAGCTGGAAGATCTCGTCGTCGGCCTTATTCATCCCGACCGAGCCGCTTGTTCCATCGATCGACGTGTCTTCGCGCCAGACGATGTTGGGCACGGTGTCCTTGCGGGCGAGCAGCAGCATCTCGCCGCTTGTTTGGTTGAGCTTGACCTGCCAACCGCGGACGCCGGACGGCACGGTGACGTGGAAGAAGCGTCCGTCGCGGGGTTCGAGGGCCGTGATGGCGGCGCTGCCGTTGGTGAAGGCGAGCGGCTCGGCTTCGAGCGGTTCTCCGGAGCCGTGCGCGCCGATCCCGCGGCTGACGAGCGAGTACGCGGCCGCTCCGCTGCCGGGTTCGTTGTAGATGCCGACGAAGTAGGTTCCCGCTTCGAGGGGGCGGCCCATGGCGGTCACGAGGCGGCGGTAGCGGGGCGAGTACCCCGTCCAATCATACGGCTCGGCCCAGTAACTGCCGCTCGACCAGTCCGTCTCCGACTCGGGGTTGTCCCATGTCGGGCCGATCGAGACCGCGGTGGGCAGGCTGTCCCGCCGCACCACCAGCCGCGGGTTGCCGGTGGTCGCGGTTTTGACCCACACATCCCAGCCCAGCACGCCGACGGGCGCCGTGAACTGATAGAACTGCCATTTGCCCTCGGGCTGGCTGCTCACCGGGGTCGTGGAGTTGGAGAACCCCGCGACCGGCGGGGTGATCTCCTGCGTGGTCAGGGTGAACGCCCCGAGCGCGGCGCCGGAAGTATAGACGCCGACGTACCAGATGTCGGCCTCGTGGCCCGGTTGCTGGAGCCAGCCGGTCAGGTCGCTCTCATCGACGTGACCCGCGGTTTCCTCGTCGTAATCGGGATCGTCCCCGGAGGTCCGGTAGTTCCAGCGCCCCGGCACGGCGTTGCGGCGGATCGCGATCTCGGTGCCCGCAACCTGGCCGGATAGCAGCAGCTCCCAGCCGAGCGCGCCAATCTGCGACTGGATGTCGGTCACGCTGTAGTAGCGCCAGCCGGACTTGCTGGTCAAGTCATTGACCACCACGTCCTCGAAGTCGATCGGCGTGATGACCGGGTCGCCGTTGGCAAGGGAGAACTCGAACGGAGCGTCGCCGTGGACGGTGATGAACCAGGTCCCGTCCACCAGCGACGGCGGCACCAGGGTGAGGCTGTCGTCAACCGCGCCGGCCGCCGCCGAATAGCCGTCGTTGGCGAACTCGTTCGGCACCGTGCTGCGGCGGACCGCGACGTTCGGATCGCCGGACACCCGCGTCAGAGTGACGTTCCACGCGATCTGTTCGACCGGAACCTGCACGCGGTAGACGCGGTAGGGCACGCCGGTCACCGACACCGGCCCGACGCTGCCCTCGTGGGCGAGGTCGTCGATCTGCTGGATGCGGGCGTCGAGGCGTACGGTATCGGCCTCATCGCCCAGGACGCTGACGAAGAAGGTGGTGAGGTCCGACCCGAGGTAGTCCGGCACGACCAGCATCCGGCCGGCCTGCTTCTTGTCGTGATAGAGCGCCGGATCGTGGAACGGAACGACGTTCTTGCGCAACGCGATGTCGCGGCCGTCGCCGTTGAGCCACAAACTCCACGCCGGGGCGCCGGCGGGAACGACGATCCGGAAGAACCGGATCCCGGTGGGCCCGATCGCCACCGTGCCGGTGCCGGTTGGAACGATCGGCTCGCCGATGTCGTAGTTGCCGTCCGAGTTGCTGTCGGTGTAGCCGAGTTCGCCGAGGTCGTGGACGAAGGCCTCGCCGGTGACAAGGCTCCACGACGCGCCGGCCTGCGCCTGCACGAGGATATACCAGACCTCGCTGGCGCTGAACTGGTCCGGGCGGAGCATCAGGCCGTCGGAACCGGCGTTGTCGGACTTGTGGTCGAACGACGAGGTGGTCGGGATCGTGCCGCGCTTCAGATAGAGGTCGGCGTTGCCGGCGGTGACTTCGAGCACCGTGCGCCAGGCGCCGACGGTGGTGGCGGCGGCGGTGATACGAAACACGTAGTTGCCGGGGTCAGTGTCCGGGTGGGCGTAGATCTCGCTACCGGCCTCGGTTGAGCCGTCATCCCAGACGAGGTTCGTGATGTCGCTTTCGAGGATCGTCACGGTCGCCTCCCCGTCGGCAATGGCGGCATTGACCGGGTTCGAGAGGACCACCTGAAAGTGCTCGGCAAATTCGCCGTCCGGGTCATCAATGATCGGCACGCTCAAGGTGGCGGACGCCGTTTCCGCCGGGATGATCAGGGTATCCTCCGACGCGGTGAAATCGGAGCCCCCGACCGCCGTGCCGTCGACCGTCTCCCAGTCGACGCTCACCGACGCGGTGCCGGTTTGAGATAACGACACGGTGAGTTCCGCCATCCCGGACGCCTCGTCGACTTCAAGATCGGCGATCGTCAGTTCTTGCGCAACGGCCAGCGGACCGGCAAGCAATCCAATCGGGAGGAGGCGACGCAAGAATGTCCAGCAACTCCCGCTGCCTCGTCGCCTCGCGGCAAAATGAATGTTCATGGCTGTTCTCCAAGCAAGGGTTCAAGGCCAAGCGGCGCCGGAACAGACTTGACGCGCCGGCACTCGCCCAACCGGCCATATTACACGTCTTCCGGGAGCAAAAGGCTACGCATAAAATGTCCCGAATTGCGCATATCCTGCTCTCGGGACGCCTTTTCCCTTTCAAGGGGGGGGTGGAGCAGAGGCTCGCTGGAGCGAGGTCCGGAGGGGCAGACCGACGGTCCTGACTTCCCGGTTGCAGGGCGTCCCTCGAATGGCGTCCGATGGCATGGCCGTCGCCTTGGGCGATCACCGACAGGTTGCCGTGTGGAAGCAATTCATGTTTTGGGGTGCGGAGGCAGGATGTCCCGGCGAAGTGCAGCGGGGAGGGAAGAGGCGGAGGAGCGAGACACCGCTTTCGAGGCCGGCGGCGGCCGGCGATGGAAGGATTTCTCCATGCCGCTCGAAGCGGTGTCGACGCTCCGTTGGGGGGCTGCCACCGCCCCCCCGGGAGGTTGTCGGGCCGGCGGGAGCTGTTACTTTTCGGGCGAATCGTCGGCGGGGAGGTCGCCGAGGGCGTATTGGATTCCGTTGAGCAGGAATTCGAGGACGTCGGGGATGGTGAAGACGTTTTCGGCGTGTCCGAGGCTTGAGTAGAAGACGCGGCCCTTGCCTTCCTTCTTGATCCATGCGATGGCGTAATCCTTGTCTTCGCGCTTGCCCTTCGTCTTGCCGGTGACGGGGTCGGTGAGGTCGAGGCTCAGGAGGACGCGCCGGTCGTCGCGCGTGTAGGGGTCCTTGAGCTGATAGATCTCGTCCTTGATCTTGAAGGTCTCGCCGTTGAAGGGTTTTGTGACGGCGTTGTCGGGGGCGTCGATCTTGACGGCCCATGTTCCGTTGGCGCCCCATGGGTGGCCGTCGAACAGGCCGCCCATCATTTTGGCGCCTTCGGGCCACTGGTAGAAGTTGTCGGTGGCGCCGTGGGTGCCCACGATTCCCTTGCCGCCGCGCACGAAGTCGAGGATGGCCTTCCGCTGTTCGGGGTTCGGATTCAGGCGGGTGGTGTTGTTGAAGACGATGGCATCGTATTTGGCGAGCTTCCCGGGGGTGAAGACGTCGTAGACGGCGCTGAAATCGGTTTCGTAGGCGCCGGTTTTCTCGCCCATGAGGCGGATGGCTTCGTTTCCGCCGGCGATGCCGCTGCCGTGGAAGAATCCGTCGCAGCGCCAGAAGACGAGGAGGCGGCGCGGTTTTTTCGGCTTGGCGGCAGCGTTTCCGGGGAGCGCGGCTTTGATGTCCTTCAAGGTCTGTTCCTTGACCTTCGGCGGCTGCCGGTTCTCCCATTTGTCGGCCTTGGCGGTCAGGGCGGCCGCCATCGTCATGGCCGCGGCCAGAACGAGGACGGATTTGGATCGGGCATGGTTCGGTTTCATGGCGAGTTGGTATTCTTGTTTTCGTGGGATGCCTTCCTTACGCGCGCTGGGCCCGCGGTCTTTCCGCGGGGAGGGGGGGCGGGCGCTTGTAGCCGGCCAGTCTGCCGCTCCGGCGGGGTGAACCCGCCGGGGGCGTTTTTGGGGGGCGGGCGCTTGTAGCCGGCCAGTCTGCCGCTCCGGCGGGGTGAACCCGCCGGGGGCGTTTTTGGGGGGCGGGCGCTTGTAGCCGGCCAGTCTGCCGCTCCGGCGGGGTGAACCCGCCGGGGGCGTTTTTGGGGGGCGGGCGCTTGTAGCCGGCCAGTCTGCCGCTCCGGCGGGGTGAACCCGCCGGGGGCG
>CAYPUM010000001.1:18349-34529 GCA_964413545.1 uncultured Roseibacillus sp.
GGGCGCTTGTAGCCGGCCAGTCTGCCGCTCCGGCGGGGTGAACCCGCCGGGGGCGGTCCACCGCCGTGAGCCCGCCGGGGGGGCTGGGCTTCTTCAGCGGAACTTGACGGGCAGCGACTTGGCGAGGTGGTCGAGGAGGTTCCGGTGGGCGGTGTCGACTTCCTCGCTGGTGAGGGTGCGGTCGGGAGCGCGGTAGAGGAAGGAGTAGGCGATCGAGCGGCGGTCGGCGGGCAGTTTCCGGCCGTCGGGGTCGCGGAAGACGTCGAAGCAGTGGAAGCCGGCGAGGAGGGGCGCGTCGAGCTTGCGGATGGCCTTCTCTATTTCGGCGTTGGGAAGGCTGGCGGGGGTTTCCATGGCGGCGTCGCGGGAGGAGCCGGGGAACTGGGGGAGGGCCTCGACGCAGGAGGCGGCGCCGCGCAGATCGAGAACCTTGGCGAGATCGAGTTCGGCAAGGAAGACCGGGAAGTCGAGGTCGAGTTCCCGGGCGCGGGAGGGGGCGAGCTGGGCCAGCACTCCGATCGGTTTGTCGTCCGTGAGGATGCGGCACCGGAGGAGGAAGCCTTCCGGTTCGGCGGGATCGAGTTGGAGGCGCGTGCCGGTCAGGAGGGCCGCGAGGATCCCCTTCAGGTCGAAGAGGTCGACGGGGGGCGGTGCGGATCGGTCCCACGCGGGCGGGCGGGATTCGCCGCCACAGAGGATCCCGAGGGCCGGAATCTCGAGATCGGCGGCCCTGCCGCCGCCGGCGTTGCGAAAGATACGCCCGGTCTCGTAGAAACGGACCGGGTTGGCGCCGTGCCGGGCGTTGCGGGCGGCGGCGGCGAGCAGGCCGGGGGCGAGGCTGGGCCGCATCACGCTGTGGTCCTCGCTGAGCGGGAGACTGACGCGGATCAGGTCGCCGTCATGGAGGGGTTTCAGCGGGAGGGCGTCGCGGACTTGGGCGCCGGAGATGAGCTTGATCGTCTGGGCTTCGTGAAAACCGAGGGCCGCGAGCTGGTTTTTGAGGTCGAGTTCGAGGTCGTATTGGAAATCGACGGGGCTTGGAGGATCGGCGGTGGCGAGGTTCCGGGAGGGGATGGCGTCGAGGCCCGCGACTCGCACCACCTCCTCGGCGAGGTCGATGTGGCGCTGGAGGTCGAGGCGGTGGCTGGGAACGAGCCAGTGTCCGCCGCCCTTGTCGGTGAGCCCGAGGCGGCGCAGGGTGTCGGCGGCCGCCCCGGGAGCGATGGCGCCGCCGACGAGTTGTTGCAGCCTCGCTGGGTCGAGCCGCACCGTGCCCGTCAGGGAGGGCGGGGACCCGGCGGCGAGGGTGGGGCCGGTGATGGTCCCCCCGGCAAGCTCGACAATGAGACGGGCCGCAACGTGGGAGGCCGGCAGGACGCCTTCCGGGTCGACCCCGCGCTCGAAGCGGTATGAGGAATCGGAATGGAGGGCGAGGCGCCGGGCGGTGCGACGGATGCGGGGCGGCACGAACCATGCCGATTCGAGGATGAGGGCGGTGGTGGACCCGGTGACGCCGGAGTCGAGGCCGCCCATGACGCCGGCGAGCGCGAGGGCCGCCCCGGACTCGTCCGAGATGACGCAATCGGTTGGTTCGAGTTGATATGTTTCTTCGTCGAGAGCGTGGAATTGCTCGCCTTCGGCGGCGAAGCGGACCCGGATTCCGCCCGTGACCCCGGCGGCGTCGAAAGCATGGAGGGGCTGCCCGAGGTCGTGCAGGACATGGTTGGTGATATCGACCACGTTGTTGATCGGGCGGAGGCCGATCGCTTCGAGCCGGAGGCGGAGCCACTCGGGGCTTTCGGCGACCTTGACGTCCTCGATGCGGACCGCGGTGTAGAACGGGCAGGTGTCCTGGCCGTCGAGGCCGACGGCGTCGCCCGCGGGCCCGGAGGCAGCGGCGGGGACGCGGGGCGGCCTAAGGGCGCGCCCGGTGAGGGCGGCCACCTCGCGCGCCATCCCAAAATGGCTCAGAAGATCGGGGCGGTTCGGGGTGACCTCGATCTCGAAGATGGCGTCGGGCTCGACAAACTCGTGAAGCGGGCGGCCCGTCTGCCAGTCGGCGGGCAGGATCATGAGGCCGCTCGCGTCGCTTCCGAGGCCAAGCTCGACGGCCGAGCAGAGCATCCCGCGGGACTCGACGCCGCGCATCTTCGCCTCGCCGATCGTGAAGCCGGCCGGCAGGGCGGCGCCGGGCAGGGCGCAGGGAACCTTGTCGCCGACCCGGTAGTTCTTCGCGCCGCACACGATCTGACGGAGGGCGCCTTCGCCGGCGTCCACCCGGCAGACGCTGAGGCGGTCGGCACTCGGATGGGGATCGGACTGCTTGACCTCGGCCACCACCACGAGGCCGGTGCGGACGCCCCTCTCCGCGATCCCCTCGACCTCGACGCCGCCGAAGGTCAGGATATGCGCGAGGTCGGAGCTGGAGAGGTCCGAAAGGTCGATATGGGTCCGAAGCCAGGAGAGGGAGATGAGCATGGGGTGGTGCGGGGTGCGGGGTGCGGGGTGGGCGCGGTTAGACTTGGTAGTCGAGGGGGTCTTCGGCGAGGCGGTTGTGTTGGGACTCCACCGGGGCAATGAAGCGGTGGAGCTTTCGGGAGAGGTGGTCGAGGAGTTCGGAGAGCATATCGCATATCGCATATCGCATACCGCACCACGCTCAAACAAACTGTTCGAGGAACCTCGCATCGTTCTCGACGAGCAACCGGATGTCCTTGATTCCCCACTGGATCATGGCGAGGCGGTCGAGGCCCATGCCGAAGGCGAAGCCGGTGACGTCGTCGGGGTGGTATGCGCGGTCGCCGCGGGACCGGCAGATGGCTTCGAAGACGGCGGGATCGACCATTCCGCAGCCGGCGATCTCGATCCATTTCGGTTCCCGGTCCCGGAGGTGGAGCTTGATGTCGATCTCGAAGCTGGGCTCGGTGAACGGGAAGAAGTGCGGACGGAAGCGCACTTCGGTGTCCTCGCCGAAGAGGGCGCGGTAGAAGAATTCGAGGACTCCCTTGAGGTCGGCGATCCGCACATCCCGGTCGACGTAGAGTCCCTCGAGCTGATTGAAGACCGAGAGGTGGGTGGCGTCGATCTCGTCGCGGCGGTATGCGGAGCCGGGCGCGATGACGCGGACCGGCGGCGGCCGGGACTCCATGGTGCGGATCTGGACGGTCGAGGTGTGGGTGCGAAGGAGCTTGCCGGAGTCGAAGTAAAAGGTGTCCTTCTCGTTGCGGGCGGGGTGCTCGGGCGGGGTGTTGAGGGCGTCGAAACAGTGGAATTCGGTCTCGATCTCGGGTCCTTCGGCGAGGGAGAACCCGAGCCGCCGCAGGATCCGGACGGATTGGTCCTTGAGGAGGGTGAGGGGGTGGACGGAACCCCGGTGGAGCGGGCGGCCGGGAAGGGTGGGGTCGAGGCCTTCGAGCGCGGCGCGATCGGCCTGGTCCTCGAGGGCGGCGCGTTTGGCTTCGAGCGCTTCGGTGATGGCGGCGCGGGCGGCGTTGAGGAGCTGGCCGACGACCGGTTTGTCTGCGGGCGGCAGGTTTTTCATGCCGGCCGAGGCGGAGGTCAGGCGGCCTTTCCGGCCGAGAAAGGCGACCCGGGCCTTGTCGAGCGATTGATCGTCCCGGGCGGCCCGGATGGCTTCGAGGGCGTCGGACTGGATGCTTTGGATCTCTTCCTTCATGGCTGGGATGGCGGCGGCGGCGGACACAAAAAAGGGCCGCGTGCCGCGGCCCTTGAAAGCATGGATTGTCGCCGGATGCGAGTGTCAGGCCGCCGCCTTGCTTTCGAGGGCCGTCCTTGCCTTGGCGAAGACGGCGTCGAATGCGTCGGGGTCGCGCACCGCGAGGTCGGCGAGAACCTTGCGGTCGATTTCGACTCCGGCGGCGTTGAGGCCCTCGATGAACCGGCTGTAGGTGAGGCCGCGCTCGCGCGTGGCGGCGCTGATGCGCTGGATCCAGAGCCGGCGGAACTGGCCTTTCCGTTTCTTGCGGTCGCGATACTCGTATTGGCGCGCCTTGGTGACGGCGTCCTTGGCGTATCGGAAGAGCTTCGAGCGGAACCCGCGGAACCCCTTGGCACGTCTCAGGATGCGTTTTCTCCTTCTGCGGCTGGCGGCGCTGTTTCTGGTGCGAGGCATGCGATCTCCTTTCGGGAATACGGGAGCTAACTGAAGGGGAGGCCGGCCCTTACGTTGGCGAGGTCAGCGGAAGAGACGAGGGCCACTTTGCGGAGGTGGCGCTTGCGCTTGCGGTTCTTGCATTGCAGGAGGTGGCGCTTGCCTTGTTTTCGGCGCAACAACTTGCCGGTGCCAGTCGCCTTGAACCGTTTTGCGACCGCCTTGCGGGTCTTCGCTTTTCCTCCGACGCGAGCCATGGGGCGCGGAGGCTAGCGCGGACCTGCTGCAAATCAAGTCATTTCTCGGGAGGCGGCCGCGGATTTTCGGGGATATGTGGCGCGGCAGGCGGTTTGGCTCTGTTCAGGGGGCGGTTTGCGTGCGGCCGCGGGCCGTTGCCCACGAATGAACAGGCGTGCAGCGGGGCGTCCGGGCCGGGCGGACGGCGGCCCGGGGAGGGGTGCGGCCTTGCATTCGGCCTGCTTTGCAGGAAGGCGGAGATTTCCCTATTCAGGCCGGATCGATGCGCTAGAGTCCGCCTGACTTGCGACACGACCATGCCTGATTCCGCCATTCTCCAACTGGGGTCCGATCGTCTGGAGTTGCCCATTCTCGTTGGCACCGAGGACGAGCGCGCCATTGACATTCGAAAACTGAGGTCCACGACCGGGCACATCACCTATGATCCCGGCTACGGCAACACCGGCAGTTGCCAGAGCGCCATCACCTTCATCGACGGCGAGCAGGGGATTCTGCGCTACCGGGGGATTCCGATCGAGCAATTCAAGGAGAATCCGAACTTCGTTGAGGTTTGCTGGCTTTTGATCTTCGGCAAGTTGCCGAACCAGCAGGAGTACAAGATCTTCTCGGAAGACCTGAAGGAGAGCGCCAACCTCCACGAGGGGATGAAGCATCATTTCGAGGGTTTTCCGCGTTCGGCTCCTCCGATGGCGATTCTTTCGGCGATGATCAACGCCCTGTCGTGCTTTCATCCCGAGTTTCTGGAACTCGAGGACCGGGACCACCTGACGGACGCCGCGGCGCGCCTGATCAGCAAGGTGCGAACCATTGCGGCCTATGCCTACCGGCACTCGACGGGATTGCCGCACATTTATCCGGACCCGAATCTGCGCTACGTGGGGAACTTTCTGCACATGATGTTCTCGTTGCCGTATCAGCAGTATGTGAGCGACCCGATGGTGCGGCACGCCATGAATCTGCTGCTGATCCTGCATGCCGACCACGAACAGAACTGTTCCACCTCGACGGTGCGGATGGTCGGGTCGAGCCAGGCCAATCTCTTTGCGTCGTGCGCGGCGGGCGTCTGCGCGCTGTGGGGTCCCCGGCACGGCGGGGCGAACGTGGAGGTGATCCGGATGCTGGGCGAGATCCACGCCGGTAACATGACGGCGGAGGACTATGTGAAGCTGGCGAAGGATCCGGAGAACGAGGTGCGCCTGATGGGCTTTGGCCACCGGGTCTACAAGAACTTCGACCCGCGGGCCAAGATGCTCGGTTCGGTGGCGGAGAGGCTGCTCGAGCATCTTGGGGTCACCGATCCGCTGCTCGACATCGCCCGGCGGCTTGAGGACATCGCGCTGAACGATCCGTATTTCATCGAGCGCAAGCTCTATCCGAACGTCGACTTTTACAGCGGCATCATTCTTCGGGCGATCGGCATACCGGTCAACATGTTCACCGTCATGTTTGCGATCGGGCGTCTTCCGGGGTGGATTGCGCACTGGTGGGAGCAGAATCAGGACCCCGAGGATCGGATTGCCCGGCCGCGCCAGATTTACACGGGCAACAACGCGAGGGATTACATCAGCGACGTGAAATTCCGCTGAGAGGGCGGAGTCCCGGAGAACCCGGAGTTGCGGCCGGAGGCCTTGCAAGTCGGAGGGGACCGGACCAGAATGACGCGCCTTGCAGCCGCCCCCCCCGCAAATTGCGCTCCGAGCGCCAGCCGAATCGCCCCGGGAGAGCGGCGAGGGCGCGGGCAAGGGGTGGTTCGGTCGACGAGCGGAAAGCTACGACCGCCACGCGGAGGTCCAGCGGGTGGCCGCGGATTGGCTGGCGGAGCTTCTTCCCGAAAGCGGCGCCATTCATTCCTGTCTTGAATTGGGCGCGGGAACGGGTCTCCTGACGAGGCGCCTGCAGGGGCGTTTTGCGGTGGTCGAGGCGAGCGATGTGGAGGGGGCGATGGTGGAGGCCTGCCGGCGCCGGTTTCCTGCGCTCGATCATCGCCGGAGGGATGCATGGGAGTTGTCGCCCTGCGGAGCGGGGTGGGATCTTGTGGCCTCTTCGAGTCTGCTGCAATGGTCACCGTCGCCGCTGGAGACGCTTCGGTGTTGGAGGCGGGTGCTGAGGCCGGAGGGGCGGATGCTGGCGGGACTGTTCGTGGCGCCGTCGCTGTGCGAAATGGAGCAGGTTCTGCCGGACGGCGGTCCGGTTTGCTGGCGCGACCCGTCGGAATGGAGGTCCTTGTTCGAGCGGGCGGGTTTTCGGATTCTGCGTATTGAGCATCGGACCCGGAAACATCGGTATGGCTCGGCCCGGGCGTTGTGGAAGAGCCTGCATGGGACGGGGGCGGTGGCGCCACGGAGGACTTCGTTGGGCGGCATGAGGCGGATGATGCGTCTCTACGAATCGCTGTTTGGTGATGGGTCCGGTGTTTACGCCACCTGGACCATGTGCCGGGTTCTCGCGGTCCGGTGAGACTGTTCCTCGACGGATTCTGCAAGAGATCAAAGGCACCCAAGGATTCTGCGCAAGACTCCTTGATCGAGACCGGAAAGGGCTGGGAGGAGGAACAAGATGAAGATCTTGCTGACGAGGATCGGGATGAAGATTTGATCGACGGCGATCGGGATGAAGATCGAGACGAGGGAAAGCGCAGGCGGCGATTGCCAAAGCTCACCCGTGGCGCGATTTCAGTCTCTTGTAAACGAGAGATGTTCCTTGGCGACGGTGCGATCGAGGAGGGAGCGGACGCGTTGCGGGCCGGAGGCGAGAAAGAGAAACTGTCCCTTGTGGATGCGGCCCCGGTCATCGGTGTTGAGGTTGAAGGGGAGGACTCCGGAGGACGCTCCCGGGCGGAAGAGGAGATTGCTCTGGAGCAAGTCGTGCAGGATTTTCGGCCCCTTGTCGGGGTCGGGGAAATGGAGGTTGCGCATGAGCCATGCCCCCTTCGGGAGGAAGTGCCGGGCCATGAGGGAAGGGTAGGTGGCCCCGGTAACGCGGGCGTTCAACTCGCAGATCCGGATTTCGGGGGGGTCCGAGTCGCGCCGGGCGAGGTGGAAGTCGGCGCTGGCGGTCCCCCGGTATTCCCGGGTGTGGAGCCATCGGGCCGCGACGCCGGCGAGGCGCAGCAGTTCCTCCGTGACAGCGGGATCGGAGAACGATTCGGGCGGGGCGGTGTTGCCCTCATGGATGCTGTCGGGGCTGAGGATCTGATCGGTGATGTCGTAAAGGAAGATTCGCGATTCGGTGATCACCATCTGGACGCTGGGGGAGGCGACGCTCTTGATGCCGGGGAAGCTTCGGTCGAGCCATCCCTCGACGAGGCAGGGGCCCTCGAGGAAGTAACTTTCGGGAATCTCGGGGGGGCGGGAGGTTTCGAATCGCGCCAGACCGATGCCGGAGGCCCCGACGGCGGCCTTGGCCACCGCGGTCCGGTAGCCGAGTTGCGACAGGGAGCGGGCGGCGCGGCGGACGTCCCTCGGGGAAGCGGCTTCGAAGCCGTCGAAAACCAGTTCTCCGTGCTGTTCGAGGAAGCGGCGCAGGAGGACCTTGTTGTTGCCTTGGCGGCTGCCGCTGACGGAGCCGGCGAGGCGGGCTCCGGTCCGGGCGGCGAGCTCCGCGAGGTGATGGTCGGTGACGAAGCCGTCGAGGTGGCAGTGGGGCGTTTTCCGGATTTCGGCGGGGAGGTCTCCCGACCATGGATGGTTCGGATCGTAGGTGAAGAGGCGCGGAAGCCGCAGGCGGAGATCGTGCCGGAAGTAGGTCTCGAGATCCGGCCACGGGCGGCGTTCGATGGCGAGGATGCTGCGCTCGCCGTCCCAGAGCAGGCACAGGATGGGCAGGAGGCGGCCCCCGTAGGATTCGAGGGTCTGAACCGTCTCCCGCAACCGGGCGGTGAGTTCCTCGTTCTCGAAGAACAAGCGGCTCAGATTGGCGAGGTATGCAACATTGCCGGACCGCGGGGGAGGAACGGATCCGGGAATGACGGAAAGCTCGACGGGAACCATGATCGGCCGAAGGTGAGCTTGAAGGTTCCACAAATGGAACGTTTGAACAACTGAAATGCGCCATCGGGGGATTTCGGGGGTTGAGTTTGGGCCGGATTTCTGGCAGGCCTTGGCGGTTGTTCATCATCCCCATTGAGCCATGTCTGCCACTGCCACCCCCATTCGTCCTCTTTCGTCGGAAGTGCAAAGCTGCGTTCGCGCCATCGGCGACCAGTTTGCCATCGAGGGAGAGTTCGTGCTCGGCGAGGAAGTCGCGAGCGGTCACATCAACTCGACTTACCGGATCACGTATGAGTTGTCGGACGGCGCCCAGCGGAGCTACATCCTGCAGCGGATCAACGAGAACGTCTTCAAGGATCCGCTGGCCGTGATGCGGAATGTCGAGTGCGTGACCAGCCACATCAACTGGAAGGTTCTGCGGGCCAAGAAGAACCTCGGCGGGCAGACCTTGAGCCTCTACCCGCACAAGACCGGCAGGTTCTACGTCCACGACGACGGCGGAGGCCTCTGGCGGTGTTACAACTATTTCGAGGACTGTCAGACCTACGATGTGGTCGAGAACACGCGGCAGGCCTACGAAGCGGGGCACGCCTTCGGCGCCTTCCAGGACCTTGTCAGCGACTTGCCCGCCGAGGAGATCGTCGAGACCATCCCGAACTTTCACCATACGCGGAAGCGCTTCGAGGCCCTGATGGAGGCCGCGGCGGAAGACCGTGCCGGGCGATTGTCCGGCGTGCAGCGGGAGATCGGGTTCATCCGCGAGCGCGAAGGCATTGTCGACCGGCTTCTTGATCTTCAGGCCTCGGGGGATCTTCCGGTTCGCATCACGCACAACGACACCAAGATCAACAATGTCATGTTCGATGTGCAGTCGGACGAGGCGGTGTGCGTGATCGACCTTGACACGGTGATGCCGGGGCTGAGCCTTTATGATTTCGGGGACCTTGTGCGGACGGCCACCAACCCGGCGGAAGAGGATGAACGCGACCTCGACAAGGTGGAGATGCGTCTTGCGATCTTCGAGGCGCTGGCGGAAGGCTACCTTGCCGCGGCCGGCGGCGTCCTCAAGGAGGCCGAGATCGCCCAGATGGCCTTCTCAGGCCGCCTCATCACGCTCGAACTCGCGATGCGCTTCCTCGCCGACCACCTCAACGGCGACCGATACTTCCGCGTCCACCGCGAAGGCCAGAACCTCGACCGCACCCGCACCCAGCTCCGGCTCGTCGAGTGCATCGAGGAACTCGAACCCGAAATGGACCGCTTCGTCCGCAAGGTGGCGCGGTCGAGGTGAAGGCATGGTTCGCCCTCGCGCAGGATCCTGACCGGAGGTCTTCCTCAGGCCGGCCGCGTTACTTCTTGCGGGGTGGAAGCTCGCGGAGCCGGAGGTTCTTGAAGCGAACCGTCATGGGGGGGCCGGGATGCATCTGGAGGCCGATCCAGCCCTCGTTGAGGGCGCGCTGGCGGTCGCGATCGTTGGCATGGCACATCAGGTGGCCGTTGATGAAGAGGGCCATCTCGGAGCCTTGGGCGACGATGCGGTAGTCGTTCCAACCGTCCTTTCGGACGAAGGCCTTGAGGCCGGCCGGGTCGGCGAACGGGAGGACGACGCGCTTGCCGCTCTCGTCGATGTCGACGGACTGGCCGCGCAAGGCCACTCCGCCGCGCTGGTGGGCGAAGATGGCGCCGGTCCACTTGTCGCCGGCCTCGATGTCGGCCTGGTACCCGAAGGCGTCCCAGCCGGGGAGTTTCCTGCTCCGGAACTGGACCCCCGAGTTGCCGCCGGCGAGCTGGTACGAGAAGCGTAGTTCGAAGTCCGAGGGCCGGCCGCCGGTCCAGAAGAGGTAGTGGGCGTTCTTGACCGGCTTGTCGGGAGTGCTGATCGAGGTGATGGCGCCGTTCTCGACGCTCCACCATCCGGGTTTGCCCTCCCAGCCGTCGAGGGTGGCGCCGTCGAAGATGGGGCGGAAGCCCGCTTCGTCTTCCGTCGCGGGACCGGCCTGCTTGAGGAGTTTGTCCAGCAGGCCCTGGATCTCGCGGCGTTCGTCGTCGGAGGTGGCGGCCTCCTTCAACAGGCGGCATTGTTCGGCCCGGACCACCGGCGGGGCGGGACCCTTGCCGGCCAGTTGCAGGCAGGCCTTGAGCGCCTTCGCGCGCAGGTCGGGATCGCCCGCGGAACGACGGAAGAGGGCCAGCAGGTCCGGGACGGCGATGGGGCTGCGCCACGCGAGGAGGGCGTTGCGCGCGGCGGTGCGGAGGGCCGGATCGTTGCCGGCGAGCATGGCTCGCACCGCTTCGAGCGCTCCGGGCGACCCGATGACCGGCAGGATGCGGAGCAGGGGGCCGCGCAGCTTCGCGGCGTCGGCCTTCCATGCGGCGCGGAGGGCCGCCTCGCAGGCCGCGTCGTCGGTGTGGTGGCGCCGGTAGATCTCGACGATGGTTTTCTGAGCTTGCTGGTGCAGCGGGGCGTTCTCCGGATCGGCGAGGAACGCGAGGACGGCGGGGAGTTGGCGGTGGTCGCCCAGCTTCTCGAGGGTGGCGAGGGCGGTAGTGCGGGTCGCGGGGTCCGGGCTTTCGAGCAGACCGGCCGCGGGCGGAGCGGCCTGGAGCGCTCCGCGCCCGGCGGCCACTTCGAGGGCAAGGCGCTGGATTTCCGGCGGCCGGCCGGCATCGATGGAGGCGCAGAGCAGTTTGTCCGTCGCCTCGCCGGGAAGCATGACGAGCGCGGCACGCACGGCGGGGAGGAACTCATGGCCGCCTTCTTCCGCAAGGCGGAAGAGGGGAGCGGCGGCGTGGGCGTCTCCCAGCCTGCCGACGGCGCGGATGGCTGCCTCCCGGGCGGGCGGGTCAACCCGCGAAGCGAGGCCGAGGAGCGGCTTGACGGCGGCGGGATCGCCCCGGAACGCCAAGGCGTTGGCGAGCGCGGCGGCCCGCGGCGGGGGGAGTTCCCCGACCTCCCTTGCGAGGGCCGCGGTCAACTCGCGCCCGGGCAGTTGCTGGGCGAGGTCGAGCCCGAGTTGGAAGCGATCCTCGTCGGGCGCGCGGAGCCATTCCACCACCCTGCCGGCGCCTCCTTCGCCGCCTGACGCGACCTCGCCGCGGGTCGCGGCGAGGATGAGGTGCTGCGGCAGGCCAGACTGTCTGGCAACCGATTGGAAAAACGGCGCCGCCACTCCGTGGCCGTCCTGCCGCTGCAATGCCGAGGCGCAACGGAGAAGCGCCGTGGCGAGCGCGATCCGCCGGGACTCGTTCTTGCCGCCCTGCAGCGCCTTGGCGAGGGTCTCGGCGGCTTCTTTCGTGCCGAGCTGTGCCAGCGCCCGGGCCGCGGAGGCGGCCACGACGGCATCGTCACGATCGAGCAGCGGGGCGAGGGTGCGGTGGGCGCCGGGACCGCCCCGGCGGCCGATCGAGTCGGCCACGCCCGCCAAGTGGACGCCGTCGAGGCGGCCTGCCGCTGCGAAGAGCGCCTCTCCGGCCGCCTTCCCGGGAATGCGTTCGAGGGCGAAGCGGGCCATGTGGGCGAGGTTGTCGTCGTCAAGGAACCCCGCGGCAACGGAAACCTCCGCGGCGCCGCCGCGGAGGCTGAGCTGGCGAAAGGCCGCGAACTTCTTCTCAAGCGGCGCGTCGGAGGCGAGGACCGCGGCCGGCTCGTCCGCCGCAAGGACGGACGCCGCGGCACCGAGCGTGATCAGCAGCACGCATCTCATCGGGGCACTCATGGGATCAAGGGGTTTCTGTCTGTGCGGTCAGGCCTTGAGGTATGAACGGGCGGCGCGCGCGCGCATTCGGTTGGCCTCGTCGTCGCCCGCGAAGGTCTCCGTTTTCGGGTCCCATTCGAGGTCGCGCTCGAGATAGAGGCAGAGGTTCATGGCGTGGTTGGCGGTCATCGAAGCGTGGGTGAACTGCGGTCCCGCCATCGGGGTGCGCCGCGATCGCACGCAGTCGAGAAAGTCGCGGAGGTGGCTGAGCGACCGCCCGGTCTGCTCGCGGTAGCGGTTGACGACGGTCTCGAACTCGTCGAGGAGGGCCGGGTGGGAGGCATCGGGCCGCCGGTAACCGTCCGCGATCGAGACCCAGCCGTCGGTTCCCTCGAAGCGCACCCCGCAGGAGCCCCGCCAGCCGCTGAGTTGCATCACGAGCTTCACTCCGTCGGCGAAGGCCGCCTCGAGGCCGTCGCCGGACTTGTTACCAGGGTACCCGTAGCTCACGGGGGCGGCGTGCTCGGACCGGATTGCGGCCTGGCACTGGATGATGGTGTGGGACCCCCAGCCGGCCACCCCGGCGGCAAGGTCCCAGTAGATGCCCCACGCCCCGCATCCGCCGAGGTATTCCTTGTTGTAGGGGCGGTAGGGGACCGGTCCCAGCCAGCGGTTCCAGTCCAGCTCGGCGGGGTCGGGCAGCGGTTGTTCCGGCAGCCAGGCGTTGTGGGTGACGTCCCGCACGTGGTGCCAGAGGTGGGCGCGCACCGTTTCGATCCTGCCGAGCCGTCCCGAGCGGGCCAGTTCGGTGGCGAAGACGAAGTTCGGTTCGCTGAGCCGCTGGGCGCCGGTCTGGAAGACGCGCCCGAAGGTGGCGGCCGCCTTCACGAGGTCCTGTCCCTCGGCGATGGTCATCGTCCCCGGTTTCTCGCAGTAGACATCGAGGCCGGCCTCCATGGCGAGGATCGACGCCCGGGCGTGCCAGCGGTCCCCGGTGGCGATCAGGACGGCGTCGAGATCCCGGCGTTTGGCGAGCATCTCCTGCATGTCGATGAACGTCGCGCAGTCCTTGTTCCGGTTCGCGGAGTCGACGAGCCCTTTTGCGGAGGCGCGGCGGTTGGCGCGGACATCGCACACCGCGACGGCCTGCACGTCCTTCTGGCTCGTGAGGGCGCGCAGGTCGGCCCATCCGCGGCCACCGACGCCGATTGCCCCGAGGACGATCCGCTCGCTGGGGGGGGTGGCGCCATTCCGCCCGAGGGCCGAGGCGGGAATGATGGCGGGGATGGCGAGGGCGGCGGCGGAACCGCCGGCCGTCTTCACGAACCGCCGCCGGGTCACGCCGGGCGACGGTTGTGCTGATTTGCGGGGCGGCACTGGAGTTCTCATGATCTTGCCTGGTCTTTACCGTGGTTATGGCTTCTCCCCGGCAGCTTCCGCGAGGGAGAGCATGTCCATCCGGGGCGTGCCGTCGAGCAAGGCGGCCGTCTCCTTGAAGGTGTCGAGCAGCTTCCGATAATCCGGGTCGCGGGTGTTTGTGAAGACGGGTTTTCCGCACGCTTCCGTTCCGCCGGCGCTTTTTGCCAGCGGGGCGGCGAGGAAACTGTTGCGCTCGGGATGGTCGAGGCGCAGGAAGAACGAGTCCTTGTCCGGCGTCCGGAAGTAATCCTTCATCCCCGTGTGGCAGGACGCGCAACGGCGGGCCGCCACGTCCGCGAACACTGGTTTCAACGCTTCCGGCAGGATCCGGCGGCAACCGCGGTTGTCCCGGTAGGCCGAGTCACTGCTCCGGTAGTAGGGGACATTGAGGTCCATCCATGCGTAAACCCGGTGCTTCTCCGCCGGCGCCAGCTTCACGCGGGGCTTGCCGTCCTCGTCCGGATGGCCGCTGGCAATGAGCCGGCCGAGGATGGACGCCTTGGCGCCCCATTGTCCGGGCTCGATCTGCAGGATGTTGGCCTCCCGCCCGTTGTAGGTCGGAATCCACTTCGTCATCTCGGAGCCGTTGTTCGTCTCGCCTCCCCCCGGTCGCCGCCTCACGAGGTATTCGTAGGAGACGTTGAAGAAGTCCGTCTTGTCGCCGGTCAGTTCGATGCCGCCCGCTTTCTCCTTCCACGAATGGCACTCGACGCAATGGGCGTCGAATACGGGCTGCACGATTCTGGCGTAGCTGAACCCGGTGACGCCCCATTCCGGTGTTTGGAGATCCTGGGCCGGGCGCTGCATGGCAAGCGGGCGGTTTCCGGCGCCCCGTGAGGGCGTCACCGAGTTGCGGTCCGCGTGGCACCCGACGCACCCCTGCACTTCGCCGGGCATCAAGTGCGTGAAGGTCCGCATCCTCTGCACCGCCCGTCCCTCCTCGTCGAGCGGAAGGAAGTAGATGGGCTCCCGGGCCGGCGCCTTGAAATGGGCCGAACCGTCCTTCTCGACCTTCGCGTAACCCCAGATCTTCTTCGGGGCGTAGGTGGCCCCCGCGCTCACCACCGGAAACTGGAATCCGAACGCGCGCTTCCCGGGATCGATCCCCAGCGGCTTCTCGACCTCCTGGACCACCGCAAGATGCTTGATTTCGCCGGACGCCACCTTGTCGCCGAGGCCGATGCGGACGTCCTGCATGCACAAGGTGGCCCATTGCGGGTGTTCGTCGGGCGAGTCGGCCACGGAGGGGGCGATCAACCGCTCGCGCTCCCGCTTCCGGACCGGTTGGGGGGCGTAGAACCCGAGGTGACCGTCCTTTGGAAGAAGCGGGCTGACGTGTTTGCCGTCGTAGTCGCGCAGTTCGATCGTTCCGTCCTTCGACACGAGGTAGAAGTCGCCGTCGAGCGGGAAGGGGTTCAGGTAAGGTCCGCGGACCCGGTTGCCGTCGCCGCGGTCGACCTTTCCGATGTTGATCTCGGGGGTGAGGTTGCGGATGGCGGCCTGGGCGTTGGCTCCGCGCTTCGGGTCGACGATCCCGATCGCCCCGCGGCAGGGCCCGTTGTGGGCCGTGAGAACGCAGAGGATCTTCCCCCCGCTGCCCGGGATCTCACGGGCGTCCATGAAGGTGGCGGGACTCAGGGTCCGGTTGCCGAACACCCCCGTCAGGCCGGTTCCGTCGGGATTGATCGCCCAGAGGCTCTGGATCGGGATGGCGGGACGGTCGACATACTCCCACCGGCTGTAGACGATCTTTCCGTCCGAGAAGACCGCCGGGGTGAAGTCGTTCAGGTAGTTGGCGCTCAGGCGCGTCTCCTTGCTGCCGTCGGCCTCGCAGCGCCAGAGGATCGGGGTGGTCGTCTTCCAGCAGTAGGCATAAGCCGGTTTGCGGTCCGAAAGGAACGCGATCCCCCCGTCCGGCAGCCAGCAGGCGTTGAAGTTGTTCGATTCGTGGGTGGTAATCTCCTTCAGCGCCCCGCTCGCGAGGTCGATCGTGTAGAGCTGGAAGAAGTCCCGCATCGTCCGCTTCCAGCTGAACAGCAGGGTGCGCCCGTCGTAATGCAGGTTCGCGTCGAGAATCACGCCCTCGCTCCCGTCGAGAATCTTCTCCAACCGAACCTCGGGCCCGGAGTGGTCGCAGACCCACAGGCCGCCGCCGGGACGCAGCCCCTCCTGGTGGTAGGTGTAGACATGACTGGAACGGATGTGGTGGCGCTCGGCGGCCACGATCTTCCGGAAGCCCAGCTTCCCGGAGCGAAGCATGCCGTTCGAGGCCGTGCCCGCCCGCAAGGACATGCCGCACATCCCGGCGATCACCGCCAGCCCAACCATCCCGAGACGCTTCATGTTCATCATTGTCTTCGCTACGCCTTCCGGGCCGCCCGGCTATCACAATACCGATCGCCGCAACAGCACGGTCCAATCGCCCCGGCCACTGGAGTATCTGAAACCCAAAAGTTGCTGTAATTGAAGCAAGTTTTTGCAGGCCGCCATTTCGGTGAACGAGAACGGCGACCAGAGCGGATGACGAGGGGCGCCTCGCTTGATCGTTGACCGTTCCGAACCGCCTGTTCTTCGATCAAGACGATGGCCTGATTCCACTGCTGCGACAGTACAACTTCACCGTGGAGGAAAACTCCCCTGGTGACGAAGAAGTAGCGCTCGACCCGGAGTTGCTGGGCAAGGTGTTCGAAAATCTGCTCGCTGCCTAC
>CAYPUM010000002.1:0-31746 GCA_964413545.1 uncultured Roseibacillus sp.
CAGTCGCCCTTGTCGGATTGCTGCTGATCGATGGTCCTGCCGCGGGTCGTTCCGAGCGGATCGGGCGCCGATGGGAAGGGAATCGATGAGAGTCAGAAACGAGGCAGGCGGCTACGGCGGGGAACGTAGGAGGAAAGCGCCGGGAGGGCGAGGCAAAAATTCGGAAACCGCGCGCGACTACTGACGGGGGTCGTCACCTTCGCGCTGCGGGGGGACGGGCGGGGGTGCGGAGTCGTTGATGGTGTCGCGGGTTTGGGCGGTTCGTTCGGAGCCGGAGCTGACGGGTCCGAGGGGGGCGCCGGGGCGGTCGTGGGTGAGGACGCCCTCGTTGATGAGGGATTCCTGGCGGTTGACGGTTTCGTCGATCCGGTCGAGGGCGGGGCCGGGGAGGGGTCCGAAGAGGAGGGGATCGGCGAGGGCGGAGGTTTTGAGGAGGCGTTTGACGTCGATTTCGACGGGGGGCGGCATTTTGGCATCGTCGGCCTTGAGGAGGATCATTTGGCCGGCGCGGACGTCTCGGCGGGCGGTGTGGCCGTCTTTCTCGATCCAGGTGGTGAGGGCGCCTTCGAGGACGATGATCTTGGCCCAGTGTTTCGAGAAGTACTCCATCATGATGGTGGTTCCGGTGATGGCGGCGGTGATGGTGGCGGTTCGGATGCGTGCGCCGCCGGCATTTCGCGGGACCCGGAGGAGGATGGTGCCTTGTTCGAGGCGGAGGTCGCGGGTTCCCTGGTGGAAGCTGAAGATGGAATTGGCGCCGAGGCGGGTGAGGGTGTCGTCGCGGAACCGCAGTTCGGCTCGCGATCGGCGTCCGGTCTGCAGGGAGGTGCGGCCGCTCACGACGTCGCCGACGACGGCCGGTCTGACGGGCGAGGTGGTCTTGAAGATCCGGACCTCGTTGATGACTTTGGTGACGCGCGCGCTCTGCAGGGGCGAGGCGGCGCATGGGTGGAGGGCCGCGAATCCCGCGACGACGAACGTGGTGACGGCGTGTTTCATGGCGGATCAGCCTGTGAGTTTGACGTTTGGGTGCGGGGGGTATGCATGGGTGTCAGAACCGGCCGCGCAGGCCGAGGCCGAGCCCTGCCTGCCACGCGCTGTAATCCCGCAGGGCGTGGTTTGACTGGTTGTCGCCGAAGAGAAGGGAGGCATGGAGATCGGCCCAGGGGGTGAGGGAACAGGCCAGTTCGAGGCCGCCGTACTGGTTCCAGTCCTGCCGCGAGGAGGCGAGATAGTCCCGGTAGGCGAGGCGGTAGCAGGCGGTGGCGCGGAGGCGGTGCGTGAGGCGGCGGGTGTAAGCGAGCCGGACGGCCAACTCGGTGCGCTTCCGCGCGTTTCCGGAGGCGTCGAAGTCCCAGGCGGCGCCGGCTGCCAAGGTCAGGATGTGATTTGGCCGCTGGACGAGAGCCTTGAAGCCGCCGACGCGCAGGCGGTGATAGCGGTCGTCGGTGAAGGCGAACGGGCCGGCCGGGTTGAAGGCGGGGTTTTCGGCGTGCAGGTAGAGGAATTCGTAGCGTCCGTAGAGGGTCAGGTTGTCGAGTCCGGGGAGGTTGCGGATGAGTCCCGCGCCGAACTCGGTGGACTGGAAATCGAGTCCCTCGCGGTCGTAGAAGAAGGCGTCCTGATATGCGTAGGCGTCGAAGAACCAGTTTGATCCGAGGTACTGTTTCCAGCGGGCGCTGAGGCTTCCTCCCCAGAACCAGCCTTCGAGTTCGTCGAAAGAGCGGGCGGAGACGTTGTCGGACCAGAAGAGGAAGGCGTCGGCCCGGGCCTCGACGGGAGCGCGTCCGGACTGCCTGCGGAGGATGACCTGTTCGCCGAGGTCGGCGTCCCCGGCGCTTGCCGGAGCGTAGGGATCACCCTCTTCGAGGTAGTAGTTCGTCTCGAGGAAATCGGGATCGTCGGTTGCCGCCCCTGCGCCGCTGAGGCGCTCCGAGGGGGCGGCCCCGCGGGCAAAGGCGAGAGCCGTCAAAAAGGTCGCGCCGAGCGCGAGGCGGAGAATTATCATGGATGAACAGGGCAAAAGTTGTTAACCTTTGCTGAATACTACCGTAGATTAAGGGGGCATGGCAAGGCTGGCGATGAAAAGAATTCGCGGGAAATCGGCGCGGCGGGCGTTTGGGGGAGTGGGGGCGATGTTGTTTGGTTTGGGGGCGGCAGTGGCGTTGTGGGAGGGGTGGGTGCCGGTATTGAGCAATGCGGTATTGGAGACGGAGCGGGCGTGGATGGATCGGGTATCGGCGCTGATCGGGACCACGCCGGAGCGGGAGGATTTCGTATTTTTGGGGATTGACAGTGCCAGTCTGGAGCTGACGGCGGTTTCGGAGGATGAGATTTCGGGGTCGGAGGTTCTGCCGTTGATGCGGGAGAGGTGGCCGTGGGACCGGCGGGTTTGGGCGGCGGCGATTGAGCGGTTGGGGGAGGCGGGGGCGCGGATGATCGTGCTGGATCTTCTGGTTGGCGAACCGTCGGGGGATCCCGGGGCGGACGAGGCCATGGCGGAGGCGATCGCGAAGTATCGCGAGCGGGTGATTCTGGCGGCGGACTGGGGGCCGATGGGGATAGGTCTGAACGAGGAGGAGATCACGACGCTGGTTGAGCCGCTTCCGGAGTTCCTTGGGGGTCCGGGCGACGAGACGTCCTATGGATTCGTGAACTACTGGGCGGATCCGCGTGATGGGGTGGTGCGGGAGACGTATTATCGGATATCGAAGAACGAGGTTCAGATGGAGCCGCGCTTGAAGCGCCACCCTGACGAGCAGGTTTACGAATCGATTGCGGCGGTGATGGGGCGGCGGCTGGGGGCGATTCCGGCCGACGGTCCGCACCGGCTGCGGTTTGCGGTGCATGGTCGTGATGGCCGGCGGCGGGTGGAGACGGTTTACGCGCCGATGAGCATCTACGAGGTGTTTGCGGAACGCTCGTGGGAATCGAAGTTCAAGGGGGGAGATTTTTTTCGCGACAAGGTGGTGTTGATCGGGCCGGCGGCGCCACGGTTTCATGATCTTCATGCCACTCCGGCGGGCATGATCACGGGGGCGCAGTTGCACTTGCAGTCGCTGGGCTGTCTGTTGGCGGGACGGTTCCTGATGGAGGCCCCGGCCTACTGGCATTGGGCGGCCCTTGCCGGGATGGCGTTCTTGGGGGCGTTGTTGGTGAACTGGGTGCGGAACCCGCTGGCGGTGACGGCGGCGGCGGGGGGGTTGCTGGTGGCTTGGATGATCGGGGTTTTGATCATCGCGAACGAGACGTCGGTATTGTCTGGGGGCGTGGCGGGGGTGCTGGGTCTGGCGGGGGTGGTCACGACGGGGGAAGCCTACGAGTTTCTGCTGGAGCGGATGCAGAGGGTTCGGCTGCACACGCAATTGAGCCGCTCGGTGTCGCGGGACGTGGCGGATGCGATGGTGCGTTCTCCGGACGGTTATCTTGATGCGGCGCGAGGCGGTCGACGGCAGATCGTGGTCCTTTTTGCGGACGTCCGCAATTTCACGGAGCGTTCCGAGCGGGAGGAGCCCGAGGCCCTTGTGGAGCAGCTCAACGAGTATCTCAGCCACATGGTGGAGGTCGTTTTCCGGCATGGAGGGACGCTTGACAAATTCATTGGGGACGCCCTGATGGTGAGTTGGGGAGGATTGGAGGATTTTCCGCCGCGGGTGATGGCGCGGGCGGCCATGGCGGCCGCCCGCGAGATGCGCAACGAACTGGAACGCCTGAATGAGAGATGGCGGCAGGCGGGGGTCGAACCGTTCGAGGCGGGGATCGGGATCCATATTGGCGAGGCGGTGGTGGGGGAGATCGGATCCCGGGAGCGCAGCGATTTCACGGCGGTCGGGGACGCGGTGAACCTTGCGTCGCGGATCGAGGGGATGACGAAGATTCTGGGGGTGCCGGTTCTGGTGAGCGGCGAGTTTGTGCGGGCGGTTGGGAATTGTGCGGAGCTGTGTCCGCTGGGGCGGTTTCGGGTGAAGGGCCGCCACGAGCCGGTGGAGATTGCGGGGGCCTTCATCGAGGACGCGGAGGCCTTCGGGGTTGCCCTGGCCCGGTTGGGCGAGGGGGACTTCGTGGCGGCGGAAGGGGTGCTGCTGGAGCTTTCCGGCAAGAGCGCGGTGGAAGGGCCGGCGCGCTTTTACCTCCAGCAGCTCGAGGTATGGAAATCCGTGACCCGCGAGGACTGGGACGGGGTGGTCACGCTGGACTCCAAGTGATCCACTCCGGGGTTCCGAAGAGGATCAGAACGGCGTAAGCGAGTTTGCAGAGCCGGTGGAGGACTTGATCGGTGGCGAAACTCAGCCAACCTTCGCACTTTGCGAAATCGATGAGGGTGTGGAGGAGCAGCTCGGCCAGCGCGAGCACGACGAAGCCGGTGACCAGCCAAACCGCTCCGGCGTGGATGAGGGCATGGCCCAGCAGGCAGTTCCACCAGAGTGCGCGGGGCGGACCGTCGGGAAAGAAATCGGAGAGATCGGCGCGCCGGCACTTGGCGCGGCTCAGGAACGCGCCCTGAAGGGCGAAATCGCCGAGGGCGTGCATGACGAGCAGGGCGAAGAAGACCGCGGCGGCTGCGGCGGGATTTCCGACGGCATGGGCGCCTATGCTGAAGGGGCCGAACATGCCGTTATCGGAAGTATTCCTGCAGAGCGCCTTGCAGTTCGGTGTTTGACAGTTTGTCGTTCATTCTGCGGAGGCGTCGCGCCATGTCGGAGAGGAGGCCGATGAGGAGGCGTCCGGCGGCCTCGGGATAGGCGGCGAGGAAAGCATCGAGGTCGTCCCGCCGCGTTTTCCAGATCTGGCTGAATTGTTTGGCCTGGACGGTGGCGCTGGCGGTGCCGGGGTCGAAGATGCTGACCTCGCCGATGGCCTCTCCGGGCTCGATCCGGGCGAGGAGGGCGGTTCTTTCGTCTTTTCGTGTGGTGACGTGCAGCAGCCCCGAGATCAGGAAGATCAGGGAGTTCTGGGGATCGCCCTCCTTGACGACGATGGCGCCTTCCGCAAGGGGAAGAAACTCTCCGTAGTTGCTGAGAAGACGCCGGTCGTCATCGTCGAGGTGCCGGACGATTCCGAGAGCCGGAAGCTCCGGCCGGTTGAATTCCGTGGAGTTCATGGCGCTGGTTGGCCCAGTCTCCCGCAGCGGGGAGGCGGAGGGAAGCCGAAAGCGCGGGAGAACGCGCTTCGCGGCGGGACGGTTGAGCGCATGGGGAGGGTGCGGCGCGACGAAGAGGTCGTGGAAAGCTGACGATTCCGTCATATTTCGGGCGTTTTAATTACTTGCCATTGCGATCTGAGCGATTACCTCCGGCGGCGCCATGGCAGACGGTAAAGGGATCGAGTTTCCAAGAGACGGGTACGAGGGGCTGGTTTTTGATTTGGACGGGACGCTGGTGGACTCGATGCCGGTGCATTTCGCGGCGTGGTGTGAAGCGCTGGAGGAATACGGGGCGGCGGGGGTGTTTCAGGAGGACGTCTTCTACGCCATGGGCGGGCGCCCGACGCAGGACATCGTGGCGATCTTGAACGGAGAGTTCGGGCTGAGGCTCGACCCGGTGGCGGTCGCGATGAGGAAGCGGGACGCCTTCCTGCGCAACCTCTCGGAAGTCGAGCCGAATTCGGAGGTGGTGGACTTTGCGCGGCGCCAGCAGGGCCGGGTGCCGATGGCGATCGCGACCGGCGGGACCCGCCTCGTGGTGGGGCGCACGTTGCAGATGCTGGAGATGAGCGACCTTTTCGAGGAAGTGGTGACCGCGGATGACGTGGCGCGGGGGAAACCGGCCCCCGACATTTATCTTGAAGCGGCCTCGCGTCTTGGGGTTCCTCCGGGGAAGTGTCTGGCGATTGAAGATGCGCCGTCCGGGATCGAGGCGGCGCGGGCGGCGGGGATGATGGTGGTGACGGTGCCGATGCCGATGCGGGTGTTCTGATATTGCGGGCCGGCGCGGATTGGTCTTGCGCTTTGGGAGGGGTCCCCATTTACTCGCCCATGGCGGAGTTCACGCTGGGGTTGTCGTTTGATGACATCCTGCTGGTTCCCGGGAAGAGCGGGGTTTTGCCGGCGGAGGTGGGGCTTGAAACGGTCCTCACAGGGGAGTTTCCCTTGAACATTCCGGTGGTGTCCGCCGCGATGGACACCGTTTCGGAATCGGAGTTGGCGATCTCCCTTGCGCGGGAGGGCGGCATGGGGGTCATTCATCGCGCCTGCTCGATCGAGGAGCAGGCGGCGATGGTGGCGCGGGTCAAGCGATCCGAGAGCGCCGTCATCCATGACCCGCTGACGGTTCGCAAGGAACAGACGGTGGCGGAGGTGCGGGCCATCATGCTCGAGCAGGGATTCTCCGGCTTCCCGGTGATCGACGAGGAGGGCGTTCTTCTCGGGATGGTGACCGGGCGGGATGTGCGGCACTATTGCGAGGACGACGCGCTGGTGGCGGATGTCATGACGCCGCGGGAGCGCTTGGTGACGGGTCCGCCGGACACCACCCTCGAAGACGCGCGAAGGTTCTTGTATGAGAACCGCATTGAAAAGCTCCCCTTGGTGGACGGGTCCGGCCGGCTCGCGGGGTTGATCACGGGCGCCGACATCGAGAAAAGGATCACCTACACGCAGGCTGCGAAGGATCCGAGCGGCAAGCTGCGTTGCGGCGCGGCGATCGGGGCCGGGGAGGATTGGCGGGAACGGGCTGCGGCGGTTCTCAATGCGGGGGCGGATGCCCTCTTCATTGATGCCGCCACCGGCCACACGTCGCGCGTGATGGGGGTGCTTTCGGAGCTGGCGTCGATGACGCCGCGGCCGGTGATCGCCGGCAACATTGTGACCCGCGAGGGGGCGCAGGACCTCGTGGCGGCGGGGGCGCAGGCCGTGAAGGTGGGCGTCGGACCGGGGTCGATCTGCACCACGCGGGTCATCGCGGGGGTGGGAATGCCGCAATTCACCGCCATCCGGAATGTGGCGGAGTGGTGCCGCGAGAACGGGGTGGGGGTGATTGCGGACGGCGGGATCCGCTACTCCGGCGATATCGTGAAGGCGCTGGCGGCGGGGGCGGACGTGGTCATGCTGGGCTCGCTGCTCGCGGGGACCCGGGAAAGCCCCGGCCAGACGGTGCATTTCCAGGGGAGGAGGTTCAAGACGTACCGCGGAATGGGTTCGTTGGGCGCCATGATGAGGGGGACCAGCGACCGCTACGGGCAGAGCGCCAGCGGGAAGCTGGTGGCGGAAGGCGTGGAAGGACGGGTCCCCTACAAGGGCCCCCTGGAAGACGTCATCTACCAGCTCATGGGCGGCCTGCGTTCCGGGATGGGCTATGTGGGCGCGGGGGATCTCGCGGAACTCCGGCGCCGGGCGGAGTTCATCCGCATCACCCCCGGGGGTCTCCGCGAAAGCCACGCCCACGATGTCGTCATCACGCAGGAACCCACCAATTACCAGCCGATTAGTAGTTAGCGGCGCTTTGGCGCCTGGATTTCTCCGAACAGCGATGGAAGAACAAGGACATGTGGCGGTGGCGGACTTCGGTTCGCAGTATACGCAGTTGATCGTGCGCCGGGTGCGGGAGCTGGGATACTTCGCGAAGCTCTACACTCTGGATGAATTCGGCGCCATGGGGCGGCCGGGGGCGATCATCCTCTCGGGGGGGCCGAAGAGCACCGGCGATGCGGACGCCCCCGACATCGATTTCGCGCGCCTCATGGACTACGGGGCGCCGGTCCTCGGCTTGTGCTACGGCATGCAGCTGCTGAACAGGAAGTTCGGCGGCGAGGTGCAGGTTCGCCACCGGCGGGAATACGGGCCGGTGATCCTCAAGGTGGAGGAGCCCGACGGGTTGTTCGACGGGGTGTCGCACGAATCGCAGGTCTGGATGAGCCATTCCGACACCGTCAAGAGCCTTCCGGAAGGGGCGAAGGTGCTTGCGAGAAACCAGCACGGGACCCCGGTGAGCGTGCGCTGGGGGGAACGTTGTTTCGGGATTCAGTTCCACCCGGAGGTGTCGCACACCCATGAGGGGATGCGGATTCTGCACAACTTCCTTCTGCACGCGGAGTCGCTGCGGGAGTTTCTGATTGATGATTTCAAGCGCGAGCTGATGGATGGCATCCGGGCCGCGGCCGGCGGACGGCAGGTGGTGTGCGGGGTGAGCGGCGGGGTGGACAGCACCGTTCTTGCGGTTCTCCTCCACGAGTCGGGCGTGAAGACGCGGGCCATTTTCGTCGATCACGGTCTGCTGCGGAAGGACGAGGCGGAGGAGGTGCGCGGCAACTTCCACCGCCTCGGCATCGACATCGTGACGGTGGAGGCCTCCGAGCTGTTCCTCGGGCGGCTGGCGGGCGAGCCGGACCCGGAAAAGAAGCGCGAGATCATCGGGAACACCTTCATCGAGGTTTTCTGGGACGCGGCGGGGGACGCGGAAATCCTCGCGCAGGGCACCCTTTATCCGGACGTCATCGAGAGCGCCTCGAACCGCAGCTCGGCCGCCTCGAAGATCAAGACCCACCACAACCGGGTGCCGAAGATCCTTGAACTCCAGGCCGCGGGGAAGGTCCTCGAGCCGCTCTCGGAACTCTTCAAGGACGAGGTGCGCGCCCTCGGGGTCTCCCTCGGCATCCCCCAGGACATCGTCCACCGGCACCCGTTCCCCGGCCCCGGGCTGGCGGTGCGCTGCCCGGGCGAGGTGACCCGCGAAAAACTCGAAATCGTGCGCGAGTGCGACGCCATCTTCATCGGCCGCCTCAAGGACCACGGATGGTACGACAAGGTCTGGCAGGCCTACGCCGCCCTCATCCCGGTCAGAACGGTGGGCGTCAAGGGCGACGAGCGCTCCTACGAGTGGGCCGCCGGATTGCGCGCCGTCGTCAGCGAGGACGCCATGACCGCCGACTGGGTCGAACTGCCCTACGCCATCCTCCGCGAATCCAGCAACCGCATCCTCAACGACGTCCCCGGCGTCAACCGCGTTCTCTACGACGTCTCCACCAAACCCCCAGCCAGCATCGAGTGGGAGTAGAATCAGGGTAGTTGACAATTGGCGATAATGGTCTACCGTAGTCAGGCGATGAAGGAGACCCTCTCGATCAAGGTTCCGGTGGAGACCAAGATCCGGCTGCGGGCGGTGGCGCGGGCGCGGCGGACGACGCCGTCGGTCCTCATGCGGGAGGCGCTGGAGCACGTTCTGGAGGGCAGGAAGGCCAAGCCCTCGTTGTATGAAGCCAATCGTGACTTGTTCGAGAAGCTCGGGCCTGGCGGACCGGAGGACCTCTCGACAAATCCTGCGCACATGGAGGGGCTTGGGCGCTGATGCAGGTGGTTCTGGCCGATGCCGGTCCGCTGGTGGCCCTCCTCAACCGCCGCGATCGCTTTCATGATTGGGCTGTCGCACGGTTCGACGAGTTCACGGAACCGCTGCTCAGTTGTGAGGCGGCGTTGACGGAGGCGCTGCATTTGCTGGGGTGCTTCGCCGGCGGCGGCGAAGCGTTGCTGGGGCTCTGGCGCCGCGGCAGCATCGTGGCGGAGTTTTGTGCCGAGCGCGAGAAGACCTCCCTGCGGAAACTGATGCTCAAGTACCGTGATCTTCCGATGTCGCTTGCCGACGCCTGTCTCGTGCGCATGACGGAACTGCACGCGGAGGCCCGGGTGTGGACGCTCGATGCGCACTTCGCGATCTACCGCCGGCACGGCCGCAAGATCATCCCCCGCCTCGCGCCGGACTGATAGAGGAGTTCATCTTCTCGATCAGCACGGCCTGGGTGGCGGGGCCGTGGACGCCTTCGATGAGGATGCCTTCGACGTCGGCGGTTTTCGAGGGGCCGGTGACCCAGATGATGTTGGGGTCGTTGCCGAGCCGGGCGAGGGCGTCGGGGATGGAAGGGACGATGGTGGCGGGGTCGAGAACGGCGACGTGGGTCCATGGGGCGAGGGCGCCGAGGCGGGCGCTGGTGTCGGTGTCGGTCAGGACGATGGTTCCGGACTCCGCGATGGCGAGGGTGGCGCGGGTGATTCCGAACGCGTAGCGGTCGGGGTCGGAGGGGTCCCAGTCGGAGTGGAGGCGGAAGCCGACGAGTCCGGCAAGGAGGGGAAGCAGGTCCGGGTCGACGTATCCTTCGGCGGCGCCATTCCCGCGGAGGAGGTTGGCGAGGTCATCGACGGAGCGGAGGGGGATGCCGTGGGCGTCTTCGAGGGCCGCCACGAAGCGGTCCGTCAAGTCGAGGCCGCCGGGCATTTCGGCGGGCGCGAGGAGGTCGTCTTCGGACCAGTCGGGGTAGGGGGTGCGGCGGTCCTCGGGGAGGGAGCGGCAGATGGACTGGATCCTATCGAGCATTTGGGTCGTTGTGGCCGTTGCGGTTGTTGAACCAGCGGCGGAACCGGCCGCCCCGCCACGGGGGGAGGTCGCGCTCGGCGCACCAGCGTTGGGCGGCAGGAATCGGGAAGAGGGAGGGGGGGAGGTAGTCAACGGCCTTCCCGAAGACGAGGGACGAACGCCACGGGACCGGGGAGGAGGCGAGGATGGCCCATGCGCCCATGGGCGGGGTTCCCTTCATGGCGTGGCCGGCCTTTTCGCGTTTGGCCTTGTCGCGCAGGCGGAGGAGGAGGTCGGGGAGGGGGATGTCGACCGGGCAGACCTCGTTGCAGGCCCCGCAGAGGCTCGAGGCCTTGGGGAGGTCGGCGAGTTCGGGGAAGCGCTGGCCGGCGAGGAGGGGGCTGAGGACGGCCCCGACCGGGCCGGGGTAGACGCTGCGGTAGGCATGGCCGCCGGCCTGGCGGTAGATCGGGCAAACGTTCAGGCACGCCCCGCAGCGGATGCAGCGCAGGATTTCGCGGAACTCGCTCTGCAGAATGCGGCTGCGGCCGTTGTCGAGGAAGACGACGTGCATCTCCTCGGGGCCGTGCGGCTGGTTGTGCCTTCTCGGGCCGGAGATGAACTGCGTGTAGACGGTGAGTTGCTGGGCGGTGGCGGAGCGGGCCAGCAGGTTGAGGAAGAGGCCGAGGTCGCGGTCATGGGGGACGAGTTTTTCGATGCCGGCGAGGGCGATGTGGACGCGGGCGGGGGCGATCGAGAAGCGGGCGTTGCCCTCGTTGGTGACGAGGACGATGCGTCCGCTTTCGGCCACCACGAAGTTGGCGCCGGTCATGCCGACTTCGGCTTCGAGGTATTTCCGGCGGAGGTGGGCGCGGGCGCGGCGGGTGATGGTGGCGGGGTCGTCGTTGTAAGGGCCGAGTCCCTCGCGTTCGAAGCTTCGGGCGATCTCCTTCCGGTTCTTGTGGATGATGGGGGTGACGATATGGCTCGGGTGGTCGTGGTCGATCTGGACGATGAACTCGCCGAGGTCGGTTTCGACCGCTTCGATGCCGTGCCGTTCGAGGTAGGGGACGAGTCCGGTTTCCTCGCTGGCCATGCTCTTTGATTTCACCATGCGGGTGGCATGGTTGCGGCGCATGATGTCGAGGATGATGCGGTTGGCGGCGTCGGCGTCGTCGGCCCAATGGACCTGTGCGCCGCGGCTTTCGAGCTGGGCGGCCGCCTCGCCGAGGTAGCGGTCGAGGTGTTCGAGGGTGTGTTGCTTGATGCGTCCGGCGGCGGCCCGCATGCGGTCGGGGGCGGCGAAGTCGCGGTTCAGGATGGCGAGGCGGGATTCCGTCTTGAGTTTCGAGGCGCGGTAGACGGAGGTCTGCACGCCGGGTTCGAGGGATCGGGCATGGCGGTCGATGGCCTGGGGAGGTTTCATGACGATTCGGCGGAAAGGGAATCCCGGAGGATCTGGCTGACGTGAAGCCGCGGGATGCCGATCCCGCGCCGGTCCATGATACCACCGAAGTGCAACACGCACCCCATGTCAACCGACGCGATCAGGTCGGGTTCGGGAGCGGTGAGATGCTCGATCTTGAGGTCGCCCATCTTCTTCGAGATCACGGGGAAGCTGACCGCGAAGGTGCCTCCGAAGCCGCAACACTGCTCGCCTTCGCCGACCTCGGTCAATTCGAGGCCCTTGATGCTGCCGAGCAGTTGCAGGGCGGCGTCCCGGGTGGGGGTGCCCCGGGAGTGGCACGACGAATGGTAGCTGACGCGCCGGGGGAATCGGCCGGGCCATTCCGTGACGCCGAGGCCGTTGACGATGAAGTCGCAGAGTTCCCATGTGCGCCTGCCGAGGGCGTGGACCGCCGCGGCGTCGGCCTCGTCCTCGAAGGCAAGCCCCGCACCGTGGAAGACCATCGCGGCGCACGAACCGGAAGGGACAATGACCGGCTTGTCGGAGGAAAAGACCCCCACCGTGTGCCGCATCACGCGGCGGGAAGCCGCCCAGTCGCCCGCATTGAAGGCGGGTTGTCCGCAGCAGGTCTGGTCGTCCGGCACCTCGACCTCGCAGCCAAGGTGCTCCAGCACCTCGACCGTGGCCCGCGCCACGTCGTCGAAGAAAAAATCGCACAGGCAGGTGATCATGAGTTGCACCTGCCTTGCGACGGGGCGGTCGGGCGGGGTGATGGTCATCAGGAGTCGGGGGGCAGGGCGGTGCTGCGGGTTCAAGGGCGTTGCGCGGGAAGCCGGGGTGGCATGACCGGGACGGTCAGGACTGGCGCCAACCGCCCGGCGGGCGGGAAGTTCCGGCCACGTTGTGGGCTCGGGTTGGTCGTGACCGGGACGGTCATGCCATGTTCTCCCGGCAGCCTAACCATGATGACTTGGTCCGAGGTTGTGGCTGCTGAGGAAGCCCTGGTATTTTTCGTTCCATGCGGGGGAGGGTTCGGGGTCGAGGCGGACGATGTCGACGGATTCGGAGACGAGTTGGCGGCCTTCCTCGAGGGAGGTGATTTCGCCGTCGGTTTGCATCTGGACCAGGATGTTGCCGAAGGAGGTGGCTTCGACCGGACCTGCCACGACGGGTTTTCCGGTGGCGTCGGCCACCATGCGGTTCAGGAGGCGGTTGCGGGATCCGCCTCCCACGATGTGGATGGCGGGGATGGGGTCCCCGGTGAGCGCTTCGAGCGACTCGAAGACGTAGCGGTATTTCAGGGCGAGGCTTTCGTAGATCAGGCGCGCCTGGGCGCCGAAGTCGTCCTCGCCGGGGCGGGCGGATTCCGGCAGGAGGTCGCGGATGCGGGCCGGCATGTCGCCGGGGGTCGCCAGCGAGGGGTGGTCGGGGTCGATGAACCCGCGGGGGTCTCCGGCGCGTTCCGCGGCGCTGTCGATCTCGGCGTAGCTCAGCGGCGAAGACCGCCCGGCGTCCCATTGCTTCTTGGATTGTTCGAGCAGCCACATGCCGGTGACGTTCTTGAGGAGGCGGATGCGTCCCGCGACCCCGGTTTCGTTGGTGAAGTTGGCCTCGGCGGCGGCATCGGTCAGGACCGGCGCGGCGGCTTCCACCCCCGCCAGCGACCATGTGCCGGAGCTGACATAAGCGGCGTGCGGGCTGCTCAGCGGGACGGCCGCCACGGCGGAGGCGGTGTCGTGTCCGCCGGCCGCCACCACCTTGACGCCGGATTGCGTCAGCCTCGCGGGGCCGAGTTCGAAGCCGGGATCGACAAGGTCATGGAACATGCCGGACCGCAGCCCGAGGTCCTCGATGAGGCTGTGCGACCATGTCTTTTCGGCGGGGTCGTAGAGCTGGGAGGTGCTGGCGATGGTCCGCTCGTTGGCCATGACGCCGGTCAGCCAGTAGTTCATGATGTCGGGCATGAAAAGGAGGCGTTCGGCGTGGGCGATGGCGGTGCCGGCCGCCTCCTGCTCGGCCACCAGTTGGTAAAGGGTGTTGAGGAACATCGACTGGATGCCGGTGCGCCGGTAGATGGAGCGCGGATCGAGGCGCTCGTGGACGTATTCCGGCATCCCGGTGGTGCGCGGGTCGCGGTATGCGAACGGGATGCCGAGGAGTTCGCCGGCCCGGCCGAAAAGCCCGTAATCGACGCCCCATGTGTCGACGCCGGCGCTGACGACGGCCTTTCCGTGTTGCGAGACGGCCATTTCCAGTCCGGCGCGGACGTCGGCGAACAATTGCGTGATGTTCCAGCGGAGGGAGTCGAGGATCTCGATCGGCTCGTTGTCGAAACGATGGACTTCTTCGAGACGGAGGGTTTGCCCGTTGTAGTGCCCGGCCATGACGCGTCCGCTGGTGGCGCCGAGGTCGGCGGCGAGGTAGATCTTTGATTTCATGAGGCAGGGTGGCTGGATTCCCGGGGTCGCAGGATCTCTACGCCAAGATCGGCCAGTTCCTCAAGCGAAGGATGCCGCGCAGCCCGATCCGTGACCAGAATATCGATGGCGCTGCACTCGCAGAAGAAGTAGTCCGAGCTGACCCCGAGCTTGGTATGGTCGGCCAGAAAGATGAAGGCGCTGCAGCGCGGGATCAGCGCTTCCTTCAGGCTGGCCTGTTGTTCGTTGGACTCGCTGAGCCCCCGCAGAATGTCCATGCCGTTGCCCGAGCAGAAGGCCTTGTCGATGCGGTAGCGCTTGAGCGCCGCCCGCGCCACGCTGCCCACCAGCGACTGGGACGCCACGTCGAGCCGCCCCCCGGTCGCGATCACCTTGTGTTCGCGGCTCGAGCCAAGGCGGCTCAGGACGATGAGGGAGTTCGTGATGATCGTCAGCGGGACCGCCGGCAGCCGCATCACCATCTGCAAGGCGGTCGAGCTGGCATCGATGAAAATCCGCTCGCCCGGCGTGATGAGGCCCGCCGCGAGATCCGCGATCTCCTCCTTGGCGGCCATGTTCAGCACCTCCCGCTCCGCAAAGGGCAGTTCGCGGGGCCGGAAGTCGCCCTTGATGGCGCCGCCGTGGGTGCGTTGCAGGAGACCGTCCCGCTCGAGCTTCTCGAGGTCGCGCCGGATCGTCTCGTCGGTGACCGCAAGGCGCTCCGCGAGATCGGTAGTCCGCACGCTGCCCTCGGAGTCGAGCAATTCGAGAATCGCACGGCGGCGGGAAATGGCTAACATGGGCTGATAATTGGTGAAAAGTGGGATTTTGTGAAAATTATTGGTTTTTAACCTCGACATGTCAAGCCGTCGTGCTAAAACCGAAGAAATTCCAAGGATGGAGGGAGCACCCCAACGAGCGCTGGTCGAGCATTTGGTGCGGCGGGCGGTTTACGAGAAGCTGGATCTGGCGGTTCCGCGGCAGGTATTGGCGCCGCATCCGCTGGTGGTGAATGTGAGTGCGCGGCACTGTCATCTGACGCCGGAGGCGGTGGAGGTGTTGTTCGGGCAGGGGTATGAGCTGCGGCCGAGGCGGTGGTTGTATCAGGAGGGTCATTATGCGGCGGAGGAGACCGTGACGTTGATTGGTCCGCGGAGCCGGCTGATATCGAATTTGCGGATTCTGGGGCCGTGCCGGACGTTGAACCAGGTGGAATTGGCGTTTACGGATGCGCGGGCGTTGGGGTTTGAGGCACCGGTTCGGAACTCGGGGGACATAGCGGGGACGCCGGGCTGCATCCTGATGGGGCCGGCGGGGCATCTGGAGCTGGGGGAGGGGGTGATTCGGGCGGCGATTCACGTGCACATGTCGCCGGAGGACGCGGCGTTTTTCGGGGTTCGGGACAAGGATTTTGTGAAGCTGCGGGTGCATGGGGCGTGTGCGACGGTGTTTGAGCGGCTGCTGGTCCGGGTCGGGGAGGGGATCAAGCTCGAGGTTCACATGGACACGGACGAGGGCAATGCGTGCGGGTTGGGGCCCGAGACGCCCTGCGAGCTGATCCCCTGAAGAATCACCTATCAGTGAACACAACCAATCGAACAAGAGAGTCATGAGCGAATCCCTGGGAATGATAGAGACGCGCGGGTTCACCGGCAACGTGGAGGCGGCCGACGCGATGGCGAAGGCGGCCAACGTGGAGTTGATCCGGCAGGTGCAGATCGGCGGCGGATTTCTGACGATCCTCGTCAAGGGGGACGTGGGGTCGGTGAAGGCGGCGGTGGACGCCGGGGCGGAAGCGGCCGCGAGGGTGGGCGAGCTGGTCAGCTCGAACGTCATTGCGCGTCCGCACCCGGATCTGCTGCAGCAGTTCGGGTTCTGAGAAGGGGCGGTTTGGAAGGCACACAACGAATTGACTGAATCATGAATGCGAAAGCACTGGGAATGATTGAGACGAAGGGCATGGTGGCGCTGCTCGAGGCGAGCGACGCGGCCTTGAAGGCGGCGGACGTCACGATGACGGGCTGGACGAAGATCGGGAGCGGGCTGGTGACGACCCTCTTCGTGGGCGACGTGGCCTCGGTGAAGGCGGCGGTGGACGCGGGGGCGGAGGCGGCGGCGCGGCTCGGCGAAGTGGTGGCGGTGCAGGTGATTCCGCGTCCGCACGACGATCTCGGAGGTCTGGGAGACTTCATCGGCTAACCGTCAGCTTGTGGCGCTCATGAAGGTGCTCGCCGCCAACCTCGGTTCGACCTCCTACAAGTATCGCCTCTTCGAGGCGGACGGGGAGCGGTGCGAGCTGTTGGCGCGGGGCGGGTACGAGCGTGTGAGCGATCACGGGGCGGCCATCCGGGACGGGCTTGGGAAGCTGGTGGCGGAGGGCTGCCTCGGGAGCAGGGAGGAGCTCGACGCGGTGGGCTTCAAGACGGTGCTGGGTCACCGGCTGAGCGGGTGCCGCGAAGCGGACGAGGCGGTTCTGGAGGATCTCGGGAAGGCGGCGCCGCTGGCGCCGGCGCACAACCCGGCCTACATTGCGGGCATCCGGCAGTTTGCGGAGGCGGCCCCGGGGGCGGTGCGGGTGGCGCTTTTCGAGACGGCCTTTTACCAGTGGGTGGCGCCGGAGGCGAAGCGGTACGGTGTTCCTGGCAGCTGGCACGAGGCCGGGGTGCGGCGCAACGGGTTTCACGGGGCGAGCCACAAGTTTGTGGCGGAGCGTTCGGCGGAGCTGCTCGGGCGTCCGGACGTGGCGGAGCGGGTGAGGCGGTTGTATCACGAGGGCGGCGGGAAGGGGCCGCTTGATCCGGCGCGGCCGCTGCGGGTGGTTTCCTGTCACTTGGGGGGCAGCAGTTCGGTGACCGGGATGCGGGACGGGGTGGCGGCCGGCACCAGCATGGGGATGACGCCGCAAAGCGGTCTGCCGCAGGGGAACCGGGTGGGGGACCTTGACGCGATGGCGGTGCCGTTCGCGCTGCGGGAGATGGGCTTGTCGCTCGAGGAGGTCGAGCGCCAACTGACGAGGGAGTCGGGATTGCTGGGGATGTCGGGGGTGAGTCACGACGTGCGGGACCTCACGGAGGCGGCGGGAGGAGGGCACGCCGGGGCGCGGCTGGCGCTGGACGCCTTGGCGCACTCGACGCGGCACTGGGTGGGGGCCATGGCGTTTGTGCTGGGCGGGCTGGACGCCCTCGTCTTTGCGGGGGGGATCGGGGAGAACAATCCCGGGATTCGGGCCGCGGTGTGCGCGGGATTGGAGGAGTTCGGGATACGGCTCGACGCGGGGCGCAACGACGGCTGCCGGGGCGCCGAGGAGTGCCTGAGCAGCGATTCGAGCCGGGTGCGGATTTGGGTCATGCCGGCCAACGAAGAATTGGTGGTGGCGCGGGAAACGGCGCGTTTCCTCGAACACCGCCGCGTTTCGGAACACGCAACCTGACAATATGATGCAAAGAGCCATCGGAATACTGGAAACAAAGGGGCTGATCGCGCTGGTGACGGGAACCGACGCCATGCTGAAGTCCGCCAACGTGACCTTGAAAGGTCCCATGAAGGGAGTCGGGAGCGCCCTTGTCAGCGCCACGGTCGAAGGCGACGTGGCGGCGGTGAAGGCGGCCCTTGACGCGGGGGCGTCGGCGGCGCAGGAGGCCGGCGAGGTCGTCAGCGCGCACGTCATCGCGCGGCCGGTTGGCGGGCTGGATGCGGTGCTTCCGCAGCGGTCCTCGAAGCCGCGCTCCACCCGGACCACGAGCAAGTAGGGGATGTTTGTGGGAAAGGTCATCGGGCAGGTGGTCGCGACGCAGAAGGACCCTGTTCTGACGGGGCGCCGGCTGGTGATGCTGCGGCCGATGCTGGTGGACTCCGAAGATCCCGCGAGATTTCGCGAGGGGGCCAACACGATCGTGGCGGTTGACACGATCGGGGCGGGCACGGGGGAGTTCGTGCTCTTTGCGCAGGGCAGTTCGGCCCGCCAGGTGGAAGGACTGAAGGGGGTCCCCACCGACGCCTCGGTGGTTGGCATCGTGGACAGCGTCCACATCCTTGGCAAACCCCTCTACGACGGCCGGAACAAGAAGACCTGAAGCCGGTTGCCGGGCGGAAGAAAACTCCTCTGAACCTCCATGGATGCGAAGCTGATAGAGTCCGTCGTGGCGGAAGTCCTCGGCCAGCTCGACGCGAACCGGGCGGAAAGCGGTCCGAAACCCGCCGCTGGTTCCCGGGCGGCGCCGCGGCCGGCGAAGCCGCCGGCCTGCGGGTGTGGCCCGGCGCGCCGGGGCGTCTTCGCGGACCCCGGGGAGGCCGCCGCCGCGGCCCGCGAGGCGCAGACACGGCTCCGCGAGAAGGGCATGGCCGGCCGCGCCACGATCGTCGGGATCGTCAAGACGCTCTGCCGCGACAAGGCCGAGGAGTGGGGCCGGCTGGAATTCGAGGAAACCAAGGTGGGGCGGCTCGATCACAAGATCGAGAAGCTGACCGGCATTCCGGCCCTGCCGGGCGTCGAATGGCTGAGTCCTTACGGGCTCAGCGGCGATCATGGAATCACCCTCGAGGAAAAGGCGCCCTTCGGTGTCATCGCGGGCATCACGCCGGTCACGCACTCGATACCGACGCTTGCCTCGAACGTGGTGAGCATGGTGGCGGCCGGCAACACGGTCGTCTTCAATGCGCACCCCTCGGGGGCGCGCTGCGCGGCGGAGGCGGTGGCGGTCTTCAACGAGGCGATCGAGGCCGAGACCGGTCTGCGCAACGTCGTCACGATCGTCGAGGAGCCGACCATTGATTCGTTCAATGCCCTGTGTGCCTCGGGGGACATCGACCTGCTCTGCGTGACGGGCGGCCCCGGGGTGGTGCGCGCCGCCATGAAGAGCGGGAAACGCGCCATTTGCGCCGGCCCCGGGAACCCTCCGGTGGTGGTCGACGAGACCGCCGATCTCGACCGCGCGGCGCGTGCGGTGATCGTCGGCGCGGCCTACGACAACAACCTGCTGTGTATCGGCGAGAAGCAGGTCTTCGTGGTGGATGGCGTTTACGGCGCGTTTCTGGAAGCCATGAAGCGCGCCGGGGCGCGGCAGCTGAAGCGGGAGGAGGTGCGGCGTCTCGCGGACGAGGCCTTCACCACGAAGGAGGACGCCGGGGGGTGTTCGCACCGGGTTCTGAACCGGGCCCTGGTGGGGGCGGACGCGCGGGTTCTGGCGGACGCCGCGGGGGTGCGGGTTCCGGCGGAGACGGAGGTCCTGTTCGGGGAGTGCCCGTTCGAGTGCCCCTTCGTGCATGAGGAGCAGATGATGCCGTTCCTGCCGGTGGTGCGGGCCCGCGACGTCGGGGAGGCCATCGAGCTGGCCTACCAGTCCGAGCACCAGTTCAAGCATTCGGCCATCATGCACTCGAAGAACCTTGACCATCTCACCGCCATGGGGCGTCGCATGGATTGCACGCTCTTTGTGAAGAACGGCGCGAGCATCGCCGGTCTCGGGATGGGCGGGGAAGGATACGGCAACTACTCGGTGGCGACCGCCACCGGGGAGGGGATCGTGACTCCCGAGACCTTCACCCGCCGGCGCCGCTGCGCCATGATCGACAACCTGAATATTGTCTGATGTTACGGGCACGCATCGTCGGAACGGCCACCGCCACCGTCAGCCACCCCGGGATCAAGGGGTGCCGGCACCTCTTGTGCGAGGTGCTGGACCACGAGGGCGGCCCGACCGGCCGCATCGTGGTGGCGGTGGACCGGCTGGGGGCCGGGGCCGGTTCCGAGGTGCTGGTCACGGCGGATGGCGAGGCCGCCTGCCGGGGACTGGCGGCCGGCCGCGCGCCGCTGCGCAACGCCGTCTTCGGCATCATCGATTCCACCGGAGGAGGCGCCTCATGAAAGCGGGACGCGTCATCGGAAAAGTCGTGCCGAGCCGCACCGTGGCCAACCTGCCCGCCGGGAGCTGGCTCGTCATCAATCCCTTCAACCGCGAGCAGTACCGCGACCCGTGGAACGCCCCGCTTTCCGGGGAGCCCAGCGTGGTGGCGTTCGACGAGCTGGGGGCCGGCGAGGGGGAGATCGTGGGCTTCGTCGAGGGCGGCGAGGCGAGCTGGCATTTCCCGGCGCCCGCCCCGGTCGACACCTACGTCTCCGTGATCTTCGACCGCATCAACTATCACGACTGATTCTACCATGAAAAGAGTAGTAACGCTCGATATGGCGCGCGCCCACGTGGCGGGCGGCGGCGCTCCCGGCGACCTGTCGGAAGGAGCGATCCTGACGCCCCTTGCGCGCGATTTCCTCCGCGACAACGGATTCGGGGCGGGGGCGCGTTCCGGTCCCCCCGGTCCGCCTGCGGGGGCCGCCCCGGCGGAGCCGGTGGCGCCGGATTACGAGTTCCGCTGGGACCCGGCGCGGGAGCCCCGGAGCGACGCCGCGGTCCGGGACTACTTCGATTCGCCGGAGATCGCGGTGCTGAAGCGGCGGATGATCGACATCGGCCGGCGCATGTGGGAGCGCGGATACACCGACGGGAACGGCGGCAACCTGACGATCCGGGTGGGCGAGAACCTCGTTCTCTGCACTCCGACCATGATCTCGAAGGGGTTCATGCGCGAGGAGGACATGTGCCTTGTGGACCTCGAGGGGCGGCAGCTCGCGGGGCGGCGCAAGCGCACCAGCGAGGTGCTCACGCATCTCGCCATCATCAAGCGCCAGCCGAAGGCGAAAGCCTGTTGCCACGCCCATCCGCCGTACGCCACCGCCTTCGCGCTGGCCCGGGTCCGTCCGCCGACCTGCCTGATGCCCGAAGCGGAGGTCTTTCTCGGGGAGGTCGGGATGGCGGAGTATCAGACCCCGGGCACGCCGGAGGTCGCGGAAGCGGTGGGCGCCGCGGGATACGACAACATGGCGGTCCTGATGGAGAACCACGGCGTCATCACGTGGGGCAAGGACGTCGAGGACGCCTACTGGCGGATGGAGAACATCGACGCCTACTGCAAGACGGTATGGGTGGCCTCGCAACTCGGCAAGGACCTCGCCCCGTTCTCGACCGAGCAGGCCCGGGACTTGATCGAATTGCGCAAGACGCTCGGCATGACCGACAAGCGCGAGCACTGGAAGGAGTGCGAACTCTGCGACAACAGCGAGTTCCGTCCCGGCTTCACGAGTTGCCCGGTCCCCGCGCCGGGCGCGCCGGATCAGGGCGGCGCCCTCAACGAGGAGGCCGAGCTCCTGGTCCGGACCATCACGGAACAGATCCTCGAAAAATCAAGGTAGAATCGCGACCTCAGATTTGGAATTCGAGATTCAAGGGGCGCGCGACGACCGCTTGAGGAGGAAGGAAGTTGAGCATGAAAGTGACGATTATCGGCGGCGGCGGACGGGTTGGATCGAACGCGGCGTTTGCGCTGCAGTGTGCGGGGATCGTGTCCGAGATCCAGCTCGTGGACGTGGATGCGGCCCTTGCGGAAGGGGAGGCCCTCGACCTGCTTCACGGCGCCTCGGTTTACGGAGATCAACGTATTTACGCTGGCGGTTATGAGCGGGCCGGGGACAGCGACCTCTTCGTGATCACGGCGGGCTCGCGCCGCAAGCCGGACGAGTCGCGGCTGGATCTCATCAACCGCAACGTCGGGATCTTCCGCTCGATTCTCGACAGCATCCGGGAGGCGGGCCACAAGGACGGCGCGAAGTTCTTCGTGGTCTCGAACCCGGTCGATGTTCTGACGCACCTTGCGGCGAACGTGCTGGATGTGCCGGCCTCGCAGGTGCTCGGGCTGGGCACGATGCTGGACACGGCGCGGTTCCGCTCGCTGATCGCGGAGGCGCTGGAGCTTCCCCCGACGCAGGTGAAGGCGCTCATTCTCGGGGAACACGGCGACTCGATGGTGCCGGTCTGGTCGAGCGCCACGGTGGGCGGGTTGCCCCTCGCGGGGACGAAGGGCTGCGACATCAACTTCCAGAACACCATCTTCAGGCGCACCCGGGGCAGCGGGGCGGAAGTGATCCGGCGGAAAGGCGGGGCCGGCTGGGCGGTGGGCGCCACCATCGCCGAGGCGGTCCATGCCATCGCCCTCGACAAGCGCCGGGTGCTCCCGGTGTCCAGCCCCCAGAACGGATGCTACGGGATCCGCGACATCAGCCTCAGCGTCCCGACCGTCGTGGGGCGCCAAGGCGTCCTCCGGCACCTCGAGATCGATCTCTGGCCGAAGGAGAAAGCCGGGCTGCAAAACTCCGCGCAAGCCCTCAAAACAACCTTCGGGGAGCTTTCGTGAGCGGCGGGAAACGCCCCGGCCACGATGGGTGGTCCCTCCGGGGCCGATCGTCATGACCAGAACGGGGCATTCGCCCTCGCCCCCGCGGCCGATCGCCGCTATGGGTGGGGCCATGAACGAGGCGGCGGAACCTGCGGCGGAACCTGCGACGGAACAGATTCGGGAAGAGATCCACGCCATGGGGCGGATGGCGCGGAAAGCGGCGCACGCCATGGCGGGCCTCGATACGGACCGGAAGAACGCGATCCTCGGGGCCATGGCGGGAGGATTGCGGGCGCACGCGTCCGGCATCCTCGCAGCCAACCGGAAGGACCTCGCGGCCGGCGAAGCGGCCGGGCTCAGTCCGGCCATGCTGGATCGGTTGCGGCTCGACGAGAGGCGGGTCGACGCGGTGGCGCGAGGGATCGGGCAGGTGGCCGGCCTTTCCGACCCGGTGGGCGAGGTGCTGGGCGAATGGACCCGTCCGAACGGGATGCGGATCGAACAGGTGCGGGTGCCGATCGGCGTGATCGGGATCATTTACGAGAGCCGCCCGAACGTCACGAGCGACGCGGCGGCGCTATGCCTGAAGTCGGGCAATGTTACCATCCTGCGGGGAGGGTCGGAAGCGATTCACACGAACCGGGCCATTGCGGCGGCCTTGCAGGCGGGCGGCGGGGAGGCGGGGATGCCGGTGGGGGCGGTTCAGTTGATTCCGTTCACGAGCCGGGAGAGCGTGAAGGTGATGGCGGGGATGGAGCGGCATCTCGACTTGATCATCCCGCGCGGCGGCAAGGGGCTGATCGAGACGGTGGTTTCCATGGCGCGAATGCCGGTCATCAAGCACTACGACGGGATTTGTCATGTCTTCGTCGACCGGGCGGCGGAGCCCGGGATGGCGGAGGCGATCGTGGTGGATGCCAAGACGCAGAAGCCGAGCGTGTGCAACGCGATGGAGACCCTGCTGGTGCACGAGGCGGTGGCGGGAGAGTTCCTGCCGCGGGCGGCGGCGAACCTGAAAGGGCGCGGGGTGGAGCTGCGCGGATGCCCCCGGACGCTCGCCATTCTCGGCGCCGGAACCGTGCCGGCCACCGAGGAGGATTGGCGGACCGAATACCTCGATCTCGTCCTGTCGGTGAAGGTGGTCCCGTCGCTGGATGCGGCGGTGGAACACATCAACGCATTCGGCTCGCAGCACACCGACTGCATCGTCACGGACGACAAGGCGGCGGCGGAGCGCTTCCTGCGGGAAGTGGATTCCGCGTGCGTCTTCCACAACCTCTCGACGCGCTTCAGCGACGGCGAGGAGTTCGGCTTCGGGGCGGAGATCGGGATCTCGACCGGCAAGCTGCACGCCCGGGGCCCGATGGCGCTGCGGGAACTCACCTCCTACCAGTATCGGGTCCGGGGCGAGGGGCAGGTGAAGGGGGGATGACCGGCGCGGCCGCCGGGGCGTCCCCGCTTCGTTCGCAACTACTCCGGGTTCTCAGGCGCTTCCTCGGAGGCAGGGCTTGTTAGAAAGAGGATGCCGCGGTCGTTTGCGAAGTGCTTGCTGGCAAGGCCGAGGTAGAAGGCGAGGGCGGCGAGAATGAGGAAGGCGACCGTGGTCAGAAAGTCCGCGATGCCGCTGGGTTCCCTCGCCTCCGCAGTCTCGCCCTCCGCCTCTGGCGACGGCTCGGACTCGCGCTTTGGCTTGCGTTTCGGTTTGGGGCGTTTCTTCTTTCCGGGCTCGCGGTCTTCGGCGGGGGGCTGGTCTTCTTCTTCGGGTTCATCCCCCTTTTCCTCCCCGGAGTCCTCGTCCTTGATTTCGAGTTCTTCGGAGGCTTCGCCGGAGGCGTCGAGTGGCGGGAGTTTGGGGCGTTGTTGCGGCGAGCGTTCCTCCCTTGCGAGGTCGTCGAGTTCCTCGTCGGAGAGCTGGAATTCGAGCAGGGCGTCCCCGACGTGGACCTCCTGGTCGTTGGCGAGGTCGATGACCTCCATGGGGTCTCCGGAGAGCTTGATGCCGTTGGTGGAGTCGAGATCGGCGAGGATGTATCCTCCCTCGACGCGGCGCATCTCGCAGTGGCGGGCCGAGACCGAGGGGTCGTCGACCACGATGTCGTTGTCGGCGGCCCGGCCGAGGCGCACCACCTTGCGTTCGAGGGAGAATCGGTAGGGCTGCGCATTCTTGCCGGGGACGGTGAGGCAGACTCTGGGCATGGCGGCGGTCTTTTCAGGGTTGGTGTTTCGAGCGTGAATTGACAGGGCGGCGCGGAGGGTCTAACTCCCGGGCGTCCTGTTGCGCTATCATGAGTAAGACGGAGCCCGAGACCAGAGAATTTCACGCCGAAGTCCGCGAGTTGCTGGAGATCGTCGCCCATTCGCTCTACACCGACCGCGAGATTTTCATCCGGGAGCTGATTTCCAACGCTTCGGACGCCCTTGAGAGGCTGCGGATGATCCAGTTGACGGAGTCGGAGGTGTTCGATGCGGGCCTGCCGATGGAGGTCAACATCACGACCGACGAGACGGCGCGGACCATCACGATTGCGGATTACGGGACCGGGATGACGCGCGAGGAACTGGTCGAGAACCTTGGGACGATTGCGCACTCGGGAACGCGGGCTTTCCTCGAGGGAATGAAGGCGGGCGGGGCGGCCGGGAGCGACGTCATCGGGCAGTTCGGGGTGGGCTTCTACAGCGTGTTCATGGTGGCGGAGCGGGTCGAGGTCTACACCCACTCATGGCGAAACGACGCGGAACATCTGAAATGGGAGAGCGACGGGCAGGGCGGATACGCCATCGATGTGGCTGACGGCCAGCGCCGCGGGGCCCGCGTGGTGGTGCGCCTGAAGGAGGAACACGCCGAGTTCGCCCGCAAGGAAAGGGTGCGCGGCGTGATCGAGCGCTACTCGAACTTCGTGGGCTTCCCGGTGAACCTCAACGGCGAGCGTGTCAACACCGTCGAGGCCCTCTGGCTGAAACCGAAGAACGAGGTCACCGGGGAGCAGTACAAGGAATTCTACCGGTTCACGGCGCACGCCGGGGACGAGCCGCGTTACACGATGCACTTCAGCGCGGACGCGCCGCTGGCGATCAACGCCCTGCTCTTTGTGCCGGGCGAGAACGTGGAACGGTTCGGTCTGGGTCCGCAGCCGCCGGGAGTGGCCTTGTATTGCCGCAAGGTGTTGATCGACGCGCATCCGGAGGGGCTTCTTCCGGAGTGGCTGCGTTTCCTGCGGGGGGTGATCGACAGCGAGGACCTGCCCTTGAACATCTCGCGGGAGTCGATGCAGGACAGCGCCCTTGTGAGGAAGTTGAACGACGTCCTCACCAAGCGCTTCGTGAAGTTCCTCGACAAGCAGGCCCGCGACGACGGGGAGAAGTTCCGCCAGTTCTTCGAACGGTTCGGGCGGTTCCTGAAGGAAGGGATCGTGGCGACTCCGGAACACAAGGAAGCCCTCGCGGGATTGCTGCGCTTCGAATCGTCGATGACGGAAGCCGGCGCCGTCACCTCGCTCGGGGAATACGTGGACCGCATGAAAGAGGGACAGGAGGAGATCTACTACCTGGCCGGACCGGGGCGGGAGGCTCTCGAGAGCGGACCATTCTTTGAAGCCTTCCGGGCCCGGGGACTCGAAGTGGCCTTCTTCACCGAGGCGGTGGACGAATACCTGCTGGAGGTCATGGGAACCTTCCGGGAAAAGAAACTCGTGGCCGCCAACCGGGCCGGGATCGAGCTCGACGACGTGCCGGCCGAAGGCGAAGCGCTATCCGCGGAGGAGTCCGAGGGTCTCCTCAAGTGGCTCAACAAGATCCTTGGCGACCGCGTGGAGCGGGTCGACTCCGGGAAGCGCCTCGTGAATCATCCCGTGGCGGCCCTCCTGCCGGAGGACGCGCCGAACGCCCACACGCGAGCCATGCTCAGGGCGCTCGGTCAGGAGGTCCCGGAGCCCAAGGCGCGTCTCGAGATCAACCCGCGTCATCCGCTGGTGAAGCGGGTCGCGGCCCTGCGCCACGCCGATGAGGACCTTGCCTCCCGGGTGGCGCGGCAACTCGCCGACAACGCCCTCTTGGCGGCCGGCTTGAGTTCCAATCCGGCCGGCGTCTCCGACGGCATGAACGCACTTGTGGAGGAGATGCTGGGAAGGGCCGGCTGAAGTCGATGAATTCGTGCTGGTCGAGGAACCGGGCGTGTGGGGCGCGGACGATGACACCGACATCGAGTACATTCACCAGAGCATCCTTGACGTCAACAATCGGAGCATCGTGACCCCGGAGCAGATCGCGGAAGGCTGGCTGAAGCATATCGACGGGAACAGGTCCATCTGGGTCTCGAACCGGGCGGCGTTGAACCTCATGAGGAAGGGAATCCTGCCGCCCGGGACAAGCAATCCCGGGAACAACAAGGACTACGATCAGATCGACGCGCAGCTCACGACCGGGATCTTCGGGCTTTTCGCCCCCGCGCGGCCGGACGTGGCGCTGAAGATCGCGCACCTGCCCATCCGGACCACGGCGTTCACCAATGCCGAGTGGATTTCGGAGTTCTACGTGATCATGCACTCCCTGGCGTCCCGCGTCGATCCGAAGCTGGGCATGAAGGAAAAGACGTTCTGGCTGGCCGAGCGGGCGCGCAAGAGGCTCCCCGCCGAATCGTTCCCCGCGAAGATGTATGACTTCGTCAGGAACGAGTATGACCGCAATCCCGACAAGGACGACTGGGAGAAGACGCGCGACGCGCTCCACAACAGGTACGTGGGCAAGGGCAAGGACACCGACGGATACAAATACAGGTGGCACATCGATGCCGGGATCAATTTCGGCGCCAGCCTGGTCAGCCGACGATTCGTTCGAGTTGATGGCCCGGCGCGGGTTGTTCGTCGTCGACCGGGTCGTGATCGAGGAGATGGGCGGCGGAGTCGACCTCGATAAGAACGTCTGGCACATCCCGAACCCGACAGCGGAGGTAAAGGAAGCGGAGTTCAAGGTGGCGAAATAGCCTCGCCGGCCGTGCCGGATGCCCTTCCCACGGGCTGGTCCCCACAAGGCGCCCCGCGCCCTCGGGTCGTGGGAGCCGGTGGCCGGTCAGGAATGCCGCGAGCTTCAGGCGGGCTGTCGGCGCGGCGACCGTGTGGAGTGCGGCGGCAAGCGCAGCAGCTTGCCCGTCGTAGCCCGCAGGGCGAAGTCGGGGGACGCCGCTCTGGAATGCTCATGCGCGCCCCCTTGCCCCAAAGCGCCGTCGCCGCTCGCCGAGGCTCGCGCTGCCGGCGCACTTCACGGGGCGCCGGTTTGATCGCGGTGAAAGCGCCTTGACCGGAGCGGGGAGGGGATGAGGTTGTCGGCGCGGAGACGACTGATGAAGATTGCGATCCTGAGCGACATCCACGACCGGCTGGACTATCTTGCCCTTGGCTTGGCGGCCGTCTCCGAGGAGGATGCCGGGCGGCTCTTCTTCCTCGGAGATTTCTGTGCGCCGTTCTCGCTGAAGGCGCTCGCGGAAGGCTTTGGCGGTCCGATCGATGTCGTCTTCGGCAACAACGACGGAGATGTCTACCTCCTGAGCGCGATGGCGGCGCAGTACGAGCACGTCACGCTGCACGGGATTTATGCCGAACCGGAAGTCGACGGCCGCCGCTTTGCGCTGTTTCACTATCCCGAGGTGGCGAGGCGGCTCGCGGAATGCGGGGCGTTTGCGGCTGTGTTCAGCGGGCATGACCATCAGCGCTACGCGCACCGGATCGGTTCGACCCTCTGGGCCAACCCGGGTGAGGTGATGGGGCGTGACGGCGCCCCCAGCGTGGGATTCTACGAGACCTCCACGGCGGAATTCAGGCACCGCATCCTCGACGGGAATCCTTGAAGTCCAGAGGTCCTCACAAACGAGCCAAGCTATGGGCTGCAACGCCGGTGAACGACGACGGCGACGACTGCGCAGGATGGTGAGAAAGCCTCCCAATCGTCACCCGTAATCGCCGCCGTAATCGCCATCCGGTGCGGGCCCCGGCCTCGCTAACTGGCCGAGTCGTTCGGGTAGAAGGCGGCTGGTTCCGTGTTGAGGACGCCGAATCGCTCGAGGGCGGCCTTGCGAACCCTCACGACCGACTCTCGAACCATCACCGGAAGCAGGCTTGCGGCGAGGCGCCGCCTCAGGGCGGGCGACTGTTTCTTGCCGGTCGTCGCGGGCGGCACGTCCTCGGGGCTGAGAATTGCGAGGATGCCAACGAGTGCGCTTCTCGAGCTGCGCCGCAAAGACGCCTCCAGTTCCTCGCGCATCCATCGCACGCAGAAGAGCCAGTAGCTTCTCTTTTCCTCGCGGCGTTCCCAGGAATCCACGATGTCCTCCCAGAAGGTTCGATTGTCACGGTACAGGATGGCGTCGGTGCGCCGCGCCTTGAACTCGACCGAGTCCAGCAGAAAGCGGAAATGGGTGGGAGGTTTCATGGGAGGGCCTTTCTTTTGTGTTCCTATGTCTGTATTTACTGTAACCGTAAGACGCTCGGGGTTGTTTTCTATTCGACGGCGGGTCCGCCCGGCCCGGGAGACCCCGGGGAGAGGTTCCGCAAGTTCGCTTACGATAGGCGCGTTCGTGACGAAGGCGATGATCAGTTGGTTGCAGCACGCCGGGGCGTGTCGCCCGTTGTCACATCACACTACGATCGAGCGGTTGCAATGGATGTTCTTCCGTCGGGGCCTCGGAATCGTCAAGCAGACGTCCTACGGCGCAATCGTGGCTTCGAGTCTGAGGAAGCCCGCCCGGCCGGTCATGGGGAGAACGGCGCGGGCCAGACCGTCGGGGCCGGGGACCGGGGAGGCGGCAAAGGGGACGAGGTCCTCGAAAACGGACCCCGCGGCCGGAAGAAGCGTGTAGCGAGCGGAATCCGGGAGGCGGAGCGGGTAGGTTAGCTCGAGGGCCCGCCCGCCGTGGTGGTCAACGACCGCGGACCGCAGCTTGCCGCCGTCGGGCAGGGTGGGATTCAAACCAAGCGCGAATTCGATGCCCGCCGGCACGCCGTCGCGGTCGGAGTCGTCGGATTCCGGCCGGTCCGGCAGGCCGTATGCGGCGGCCCACGACGCAAACGACATGTCGATCTCGCTGGCCGGTTTCTCCAGCAGGCCGCCGAGGATCTCGGTGGTGGTCAGCGGCGGAATGCCGGCTTGGTAGGTGGCGTTGAATGCGTCGATGATGGCGTTGGCGATCAGGGCGTGGGCATTCGTGTTGGGGTGGAAGTTCGCGCTCAGCTCGCCGTTGAGCCAGACGTAGTCGAGGTCGCCGGTGGTCGATCCGGTGTTGAAGAACTGGATGCCGTCGATGCACAGCGGGTCGGGGTCCAGCAGGGCGAGCGTGGGGGTGAAGATGTCGGCGTATCCGACCCCCCGCGAGGCCGCGAGGGCTGCGAGGCGGGCGTTGAGATCGCGAAGCACGGCGGTGACGCGCCCCGTCTTCACCGGATCGGTCGGATGGAGTGATTGGACGTCCGGGGTGATGCCGGCGTGGGGGACGTTGACTGCCACCACTTCGAGGGCGGGATTCAACTCCTGCACGCGGTCGAGAATGACAGCGGCGTCGTCGAGGAAGTCGCTGACGAAGTTGTCCGCCGATCCGCCCTCGTAGATCGTTCCATAGACGCTGTTGATGTCGTTGCCGCCGATGAGAAGCGTGAGGCGGGTGGCCGTGTTCTGGATCTGGCTTTCCAGATCCGCCAGGGCAAACTCCGAATCGCCGATGCCGCCCAGTTCGAGGGCCGTCAGCAGGAGGCCGAAATCCGGGTTGCCGGCCAGCAACTCGGTAAAGCTCGAGGACCCGTCCACAAAGCGGCGCAGCTCGTCAATCTTCAGCCCGGGAATGGCCCAGTTGTAGTCGTGCCGGAAGAGGAAGGTGGTGAATCCGAACGGCCATAGCGTGAACAAACGGAACGTGTTCCGGTTGCCGAGGTCGAAGCGGTCCTTGCGGAAGGCCGGATCGTTCAGGATCTCGACCCAGTTGCGCACCTCCGGACCGAACCCGTCGCCGACGGTGCCGACCCCAAGCATGCGAACCCTGAATCCGAACTCCGCTTCGTATGCGAACGTCAGCGAGTCGCCGAGCGTGACGATGTGCTCGCTCGCGGTGGCGGGGGCGGCCGTCAGGGCAAGCGACGCCAGCAGGGAAGAAGCGGCGCGGACCATTCGCGAAGCATACCCCGCCTTCGCCGGTGCGTCCAACGGATCCTGGCGTGTCGCACCGTGGCAGGTCGTTGTGCCCCATCCCGAAGGGATCGGAGCCACTGGCCCGGGGGTTGTGGAGCGGAGCGGCGATACCCCGGGGGGAACTTACTTCACGCGCCTCCAGGTGACGGTCTGTCCGAGCGCCGGGATGCCGAGATAGCCGCGCATCTTGAGTTTGTCCCGGCCTTCGAGCCAGAGGGCGCCCTTGTAGTCCTTCCCGTTGCGGGCGTCGTACAGCCGTCCGCCGACCCACTTGTCATTCTCCTTCCAGAACCCCTTCACGATCCGGAGTCCGATGAGCCTGTGCTTTCGCAAGGCGGGGTTCGGATCGCCGCCGTCCGGCGCGGCCCCGGGGCCCGCGACCTGACTGAGGTATCCGTTCAACTTGCCGTTCTCGACCTTCATCAGGAGACGGGCCTGCCCGTCCTCCTTCTCCCATTCGCCGACGATGGGATGGCTGGCGCCGGCAACGAGCGGCAAGAAGGCAAGGGAAATTGCAAGGAAACGAATCATCAGCGCTTTGTCGGAGGGCGGGGAGTGTGGGAGCGAAGCCCCGAATGTCAAGACCTGACAATTGAGTTGGCTCGTCCCGTATCTCTTGATATAGGTAGGCGTGTTATGGAGGAACAGGAGCGAAAATGTCGTCACTGCGGCGGGAAGATGACAGAGCCGAAGCCGATCACCGAGGGCGTTCGGGCCGGACAGACGAAGCGGATCTGCTTCAAGTGCGGCCACACCGAATACTTTGGCGAGAACGCCGGCGGGCTTCCCCCCGAATACATCCAGCGCCACCCGGAGGAGTTCGGTGGGCAGCAGCCGTAGCGAGGCAAGCCTCGGACCAAGATGCAGGATGCAGGATGCAAGACGCAGGATGCAGGGAACACGGGGCTGCATCCTGAATCTTGCACCCTGCATCAGGCAGGGCAACCTTGCTGCCGGAAAACTTGACTCATTTGTGACGACTTCCGGATTCCAAGGATTCTAGCCCGCGGGAAAGTCAGGACACCCGCCGGGAGAGCGGACGCCCACAGGGCGGAACAAGGCGCTCTCCCGGCTTCTCCAGCACGCAATGGCGTGCGGTTGGACCGGGCCGCCATCCCGGCACTCGCGTGTTCCCGTTCGGAACACCATTGCCCGGCCTCTCCGGCACGCGATCGACGGCGCCTCAAAATCAGCAACTAGGCCCGCAGGGAATCGAACCCCGATCTGTGGAACCGGAATCCACCGTTCTATC
>CAYPUM010000003.1:0-26793 GCA_964413545.1 uncultured Roseibacillus sp.
CCTTCAGGACGGTCCCGTCCGCGCGGACGAGGCGAATCCACTCAATCTCAATCAGGCCGGGGGCGGTCGAGGGATCGATGCGGACGCTGCGCGGCGTGCCCTCGACCGGCAGCGAGACCGCGTACTCGTGCCACTGGCCGTCGTGCTGCGGCTTGAAGCCGACGCTGCGACTGTGGTGGAACCGTTTGGCGCGGTCGGTTGACCAGAAGACCTGCCCTGCCCCTTTCGAGTCCGAGCGCATGCGCAAGCGTACCCCGATGGGCCCTTTCACCTTCGGCACGTCGGCGGTCACCAGGTCCGGGTCGCCGCCTGTAACGCCCACGTGCTGCCCAGCGTCCTTGACGGTCAAGGTGCAGTCGTTCGAGGGCGTCCATGGAGCCCCGCACGAGGAGGATGTCGCCCATGCGGAGGTCGACGTCGGCGATGTTGCGCTGGTGGTGGCGTCCCCGGCGTTGGAGGGCGAAGACCGAGACCCCGAACTCCTGGCGGAGGCCGATCTGGCGGCAGGTGCGGCCGATGAGGCGCGATTCGGGGGCCACCATGAGTTCGAAGACGGTCATTTCGACCCGCTTGACGGACTCCTGTCTGCCGTTCATTTCCGGGTCGATGCTGATCTCGTGTTCGCGGTCGAGTTCGAGGATCTTGTTGAGGTCGCCGCGGAGGAGGAGGATGTCGTCGACTTCGAGGCGCATGTCGGGCTGGAGGCGTTGGATGCGGTCGCCGCGGATGAGTTCGGCGACCTTGACGCCGGCCTTGGCGAGGGGGGTGTCGGTGAGGCGGCAGCCGATGAGGTGGGATTCGGGTCCGATCCGGACCTGGGTGATGTATTCCTTGACGTCTTCGGCGGAGAGGGTGGACGCGATGGTGGTCCGGTTTGGCAGGAGGCGTGCGGAGAAGGCGACGAGGTAGACGAGGCCGACCGCGACCACCATGAGGCCCACGGCGGCGAATTCGAACATGCCGATTTCTCCGAAACCGGCTTCGGCCGAGAGGGCGGAGACCAGGATGTTCGAGGAGGTTCCGATGAGGGTGCAGCTGCCTCCGAGCATCGAGGCGAACGAGATGGGCATGAGGAACTTCGAGGGGCTCTGGCCGAGGCGGTTGCAGACCGTGAGGACGGCGGGGATGAAGACCACCACCACGGGGGTATTGTTGATGAAGGCGGACATGAAGCAGACCGAGAGGAGCGCCAGCACGAGGAAGCGGAGCGGGCTTCCGCGGGAGAGTTCGGTGAGTTTGCCGCCGAGGGCGGCGACGAGGCCGCTGCGGATCAGGGCGGCGCTCAGGACGAACATGGCGGCGATGGTCACGAGGGCCTGGTTGCCGAATCCCGCCAACAGTTCTTTCGGTTTGAGGATTCCGAGGAGGCCGAGGACCGCCATGATGAGGAGTCCCACGATGTCGGGCCGCAGCCGGTCACTGACGAACAAGGCGACGGTGACGGCGAGGACGATGTAGACGGCGGTGATCTCCCAAGGCATCGGTGCTGGCGCAAGCTCCGGAGGGTGTCCATGTCATGGGGGAATAATCAAGGGTTACGTTGGGAAGGGGGGAGAATTGGGTCGAGGGGACGCGCCACGCCGTGGAAGGGCGTGCCCCGTTCCCCGTCCGGGAGGGAGACGAGCCATGCGATCAAGTCGCGGATTTCGCGCCGGTTCAGGAGCGGGGCCATGGGCGGCATGGTTGAAACGGGGGAGGTGCGCCGCCTGATGTCGATCTTCCTGATGCGCCACAGAGTCCCGTCCTGGAGCAGCTTGAGGTGGTCCTCGTTTTCCTCGACGAGCATCCCGCTGAAGGTGCTGTTGTTGACGAGGCGGATCGAGAGCGACGCGAAGCCCGGGGCGATGGCGGCATTGGGGGCGAGGAGGGAGTCGAGGATCTGCCGGCGGGTGAGGCGTCTGCCGGTGCCGGCGAGGTTCGGGCCGGTGGTGGCTGCGGCGGGGCCGGTTGCCGGGAGGGGGTGTTCGGGATCGTTGCCGGCACCGGCGCGGTGGCAGCTTCCGCATTGTGCCGCGGGGTGGTTCAGGAAGATGGATTCGCCGCGTTTGGGGTCTCCACCGGCGAGGCACACCCGGTAAGAGGCGAATGGATCGCCCGCCGGGAGGGACGATTTGTAGTCGGCTCGGGCTTTGCGGACCGCCGCTTCGGGGCGTTGCGCGGCTGCTTCGAGGATTTCGATGGCGACGGCGGGGTCTTCTTCTCCGAGGGTGAGGTGATCGAGTCCCTTGGCGATTATTTTTGCGGGATCATTTCCGGGCATGGCGCGGAGTGTTTTCCATGCGTGTTGCCGGCGGCGGAGGCTTGGCGATCGGATGGCATTGCGGAGAGCGCCGAGGGCCTCTTTGGGGGCGGCATTGGCGAGGAGTTCGAGGGTGGGGATGGCAATCGAATCCTCCTCGGATTGGACCAGTTCGCGGAGGGTATCGGCGAGGTTTTCGGGTTCGAGCGCGGTCCAAAGATCGAGGGCCTTTTTGCGGGTCGCGGGGTCCAGCTTCGGGTTGCGGAGGATGCGCCGCAGGCCGTTTTGGTTGGGCGAGCGGACCTCGACATCATGGCAGGCGGCGAGGCGGACGGCGGCGGTGAGGAACTTCCCGTCCATCTTCAGGAGGGGGGGCAGTTCCGCTTCAAGGATTGATTTGGAAAGCGCGGTCGTGTGCTTCGGCATCGGATCCGGGCGTCCGGGAGACCGGTTGGCGGGGGCCGGGTCGTTCCACATGGCAACGAGGCGGAGGGCTTCGAGGCGATCTGTTTTGTCGAGAGCGGGGTTGGCGGCAATCCGCAGGAGGCGGGCGGCGTTTTCATCGCCCCCGACGCGAGAGGCGCTGTGGACGAGGCGGCGGAGCATGATCCGCGACAGAGGGCGGCCTTGCTGGCCGGAAGCGTATTCGTCGAGGAGCGCCGCCACGGCGGGCCGGGCGTCCTCGATCGGGACGTCGTGGACGGCGCGGATGGCCTCGTCGGCGATGAAGGGATCCTTGTCGAAGAGGGCCTTGACGAGGGCGGGTGATTGCAGGCGGCGCAATGCGAGGACCGCGGCGAGACGGATCGAGCGGTGCGGGTTGTCCAACAAGGACGCGATGCGGGACTTGTCCCCGGCGCCGAGGAGACCCATGACGCCGGCGTGCCGCAGGTAGACGTCGCGGTCGGCGTTCTCACCGAGGAGAACCACGAGGTCGTTGAAGGTGGAGGCGGCCCGCAGGCGGCCCAGCGAGAGGGCGGCGAAGAAACGGACGCGGTTCGATTCATCCTTGAGGGAGTGTGCGAGGAGCGCGGGATCCTGAAGCGGAGCCTCGCCAAGAGCGCGGGCGGACTGGGCGCGAATCTCGGGGTCCGGATCGGCCAGGAGCCCGGTGAGCCGGTTGGCGGCTTCGACCGACGCCTGTTGACGGGCCAGCATCCAAAGCCCCCAGACGCCGTGGAGCCGCGTGATGGGTTCCGCGAGGGCCCGGGTCGCGTTGACGAACGAGGAGAGGGCTTCCGGGCGGCTCGCCAATTCGATTTGCGCCCGCAGGCGGACCCGCGCGTCGTCGTGGGCCATGAGAGCCGCCAGCCGCTCGCTGGATTGACTGGCGAAGCCCTGCTGGAAGATCGCGGCCGTATCCGGGATGGGGTTTGCGCCGGCGCCGGTATCGAGGACGGAGAGGGCGAGGACGCGTCCTCCTGCGGGGGGAGACATCTTTCCGGCGGCTTCGGCGAGATAGAGTCGCCCGTCGTATCCGAAAGCGGCGTCGACCGCGGTCGTTCCCCGGAGGAGTTGCCGATCGTTCAGCATGCGCATGCCGGCGCCGGCCGGCTCGGTTTGGAACGACCGAATGCCCGAGGAGGCCGCCTCCTCCCGAGCGTCGCAGACCAGGAAGCTGTTTTCGCAAAGGCGCGAAACCCCGGTCCCGGGCGCGAAGGCGAGTCCCGCGGGGTTCGATGCAAGGTGCGCGACGGGAGGCAGGAGAAAGGCCGGCTGCGTGCCGTGGAGGCGCTTCCATTGGCCCTCCTGCATCCACTGGTTGAGGGGACGTCCCGCGCGGGCGATGTCGCGGTGGGAATCGTGGAGGGCGCCTTGATCGCTCCGCCAACCCGAATCGCCGCCCTCGACAATGTAGACCACGCGGGGGCGGTCGCCCCGGCCCGAGTCGTCGTCCACCGTGAAGGCGTTGCCGAACTCGTCGAACGCGATGCCCCCCGGATCGTGCAGCCCCGTGTGCACGATCTCGAAGCTCGATCCGTCGCGGTCGAAGCGGACCACGGCGCCCTTGTCGGGGCAGGCGGAGGTCCGGCCGTCCCGGGTGGTGACCTCCATGCCGGAATCGCCAAGCGTCGCATGGAGCCTCCCGGCCGGGCCGAGGGCAAGTCCGCCCATGGCATGACGGGCGGAAGAGGAGCAGGTTCCGAAACCGTGGAGGAGTGATTCGCGGCGGTCGGCGATGCCGTCCCCGTCGGCGTCCGGCAGGCGCCAGAGATGCGGGGCGCAGGCCATGTAGATTGAGCCGTCCAAGGCTTCCATGCCGGCGGTGGATCCGGCCGGCAGGGCGTCGATCCCCTCCGCGAAGAGGCGGGAGTGGTCCGCCATGCCGCCGCCATCGTTGCCGGCGAGAATGCGTATGGTCACGGAGGACCCGCGCTTCCCGCCGGACGGCATCGTGCTACCCCGTGTCTCGTAGATACGGCGTTGGCCGGCGGCGCCTTCGGGGCGGATCTCGGCGAGGAAGACGCGTCCTGCCTCGTCGACGCACAGGGCCGCCGGAGAACCGGGGGCTTGCCCGCCGGGGTCCGCGAAGACCTTGACCTCGCAACCGGCCGGCGCGGCCAGGCCGGGAACCGATGCGGAGGGCACAAGCCGGTCCGCAGGCGAGCCCGCTTCCTCGCCAGCCGCGAACAGCGGAGCAAACGCCGGAAGGCAGAGAGCGAGCCGAATCATCAAGGCCCCGAGAATACCATCCCTGATCCTGTCGTCATCCCGAAAGCATGGCGGCGAGGTCGTCCTCGGAGATGACCGGCACTCCCAGCTTGGCGGCCTTGTCGCGTTTTGAGCCGCCGCCCTCTCCGGCGAGAAGGTAGGCGGTGTTTTTCGAGACCGACCCGGCGACCTTGCCGCCGGCGTCTTCGATGATTTTCCTGATCTCGTCGCGTGGCTTGCCGAGGGTGCCGGTGATGACGAACGTTCTGCCGGCGACGGCGGATTCGGGGGCTGCGGCGATCTCGGCCGGTCTCGGCGCGTAGTTGTCGGAGTGCGGGTTCAGCCCGAGTTCGGCCATGCGATCGAGGACGTGCCGTCCGGCGTCGGACTGGAAGTATGTGAGGACGGAGGCGCTGGCGACCGGACCGGCGTCGGGCGAGAGTTGATACTTGGAGACATGCTCACGGAGGCCGGCCATCTGTCTTTTCAGTTCCTCGTAGCGGGTCTGGCGTTGCGTTCGTTCTTTTTCGTTTCGAGGGGGGTTGTCCTTGTTGCGGGGTGAGATCTCTCTTTGTTGGGCTTCGAGGCGGGCGATGCGAACCACCGTTTCGAGGATCTCGCTTCGGGCCAGTTCGGGGAGGGTCTGGTGGAGGCGCGAGAGTTCCTTGGCGGCGGCTTCGCCGATGTGGGGGATGCCCATCGCGAAGATCCATTTGGCGAGCGGTTGTTCGTGACGGGCGCGATCGAGGGAGTTGAGGAGGAGCCGGGCCTTTTTCGCGCCGAAGCGGCGCGGCTTCGAGGTCTCGCCGGTCTGGAGGCGGGCGGGATCGAGCAGGAGGTTGGCGAGGTTGTGCTCGTCGAGTTCGAAGAGGTCGAGGGGCGAGCGCGCGAGTCCGCTTTCGACGAGTTTCACGGCCACCGATTCGCCGAGGCCTTCGAGGTCGAGCGCCTTGCGCTGGGCGAAGTGCGTGATACGCGTGACGGCCTGAGCCGGGCACTCGAAGTTGCCGCACCACCATGTGACGACGGTGTAGGGTTTCCCGTCGCGTTTGACGGTGTTTTCTCGTTTTTCGACGGGGGCGCCGCAGGCCGGGCATCGTCCGCCGAGGTGGCCGGACATCGAGAACGGCTGTGCGTCGGGGGGGCGCTGCTCGGGGAGGACGCGGAGGACTTCCGGGATGATCTCGCCCGCCTTGTGGACGACGACGGTGTCTCCGATCCGGATGTCGCGTTCGTGGATGAACGACTCGTTGTGAAGGGTGGCGCGCGAGACGGTGGTTCCTGAGAGTTGGACGGGCTCGAGTGTTGCCACCGGGGTGAGGATGCCGCTGCGGCCGACCTGCGCCGTGATGTCCTTGAGCAGGGTGGGTTTCTGCTCGGGCGGGAACTTGAAGGCCGCGGACCACCGCGGGGCGCGGGAGGTGGCGCCGAGCTTCACGCGGGAGGCGAAGGAGGCCGTCTTGATGACCGCGCCGTCGGTCTGGTAGGGGAGATCGTGGCGCCGGCGGTCGAGATCACGGATGGCGTCGAAGACGCCCTCGAGCGAGGCGCAGTGCCAGACCGGTCTGTTTCGCGGGATGGCGAGTCGTTCGAGGAGGGCCCGGAATTCATCTTCGTCGTCGACATGTTCGCCTTCGAGGGCGCCGAGGCCGTGGGCGAGAAAGTCGAGGGGCCGCTTTGCGACGGCGCGGGGATCGAGTTGCTTGAGGGTTCCGGCGGTGGCATTGCGGGGGTTGGCGAATACGGGGAGTCCTTCCTCGTCGCGCTCCTCGTTCATCCTCGCGAAGGCGAGGTTTGGCATGAAGATCTCGCCGCGGACTTCGAGGAGGTCCGGGGCGGGAGGGGAGAGCTTGAGCGGGACGGTGCGGACGGTGCGGACGTTGGCCGTGACGTCGTCGCCGGTGATTCCGTCGCCGCGGGTGGCGGCGTAGAGCAACTCGCCGTGGCGGTAGACGATCGAGACCGCCACCCCGTCGATCTTCGGCTCGACCGTCACGGGGACTTGCCCGGCGCCGAGATTACGCGTCAGGCGCTGGAAGAACTCTTCGACCTCGGCTTCCGAGAAGAGGTCGTCGATCGAGAGCATCGGTTGCGGATGGCGGACCGGCTTGAATCCTTCCAGCGGCGCGCCGCCGACTCGTTGCGTGGGGGAGTTGGGGTCGGCCAGTTCCGGATGGGCGGTTTCGAGTTCATCGAGTTCGCGGAAGAGCCGGTCGTATTCGGCGTCCGTGATCTCGGGCGCCGCCTCGACGTAGTACAAGCGGTTGTGGCGCTCGATTTCCCGGCGAAGCCCGGCAATGCGATCGGCGTCCGAGGGCATGCGGGAAGCCTTGCGGAAACGGAACCGGGACGCAAGCGCGGGGGAGAGGGCTGTGTTTTCAGAAGGGCCGGGGCCGGAATGTTGCGGAGGCGAGGGAGACAAGGCCTTCGCCATGGCGGCGGGCAAAGCCGTTTCACGGAACGGTTTCGGATGCCATCCGTCATGTCCGGCCGGCGCGTTGCTTGACGAAGCTTGCGATGGACTCGTTGTCATCGCCGGCGTTCCAGACGGTGCGGAGGAACTCGGCGGGGCGGATGTTGACGCGCCGGAGGAAGGGGCGGTCGCCTCCGCATCCGAACATCAGTTCGGGAGGCATTTCGCCCTTCAGCTTGGCGCGGGCCTTTTCGATGATGCGGGGCAGCCATGCAAGGCCGTGCAGTTCGGCATGTTTTGGGGGGAGGTCGGAGGCGGAGACGCGCTGGCGGGAAGGGACGCCGTTCTGCTCCTGAAGGAAATACTCGCGGCGCACGGCGGTGATATCGCGGACCGTCTCGAAGCCGGGCTCTCCATCTTCGCACCAGTCTTCGACGAAATCGAAGATCTCCTGCGGGGCGCACCCCATGCCGGCGAGGAATTCCCGGCCCTCGTGGTCGAACAGATCCTCCGGCCGGCGTCCGCCCGCGCGGTATCGTTCAACGGCTTGATCATAGATTTCGCGGAAGGTGGTGGTCCAGTCCTTGGCGCTCATGGGCGCACCTTAAGGCTCGGTCCCGGATTTGCAAATCGTGGGATGGGGCGATTAGGATTGCGCAGGGCGGGGGCCGGTCCCACCGTTTTCCGGCATCATGGCGGAAGGAATCCAGCACTTTGACTTTCTCGTGCTCGGTGGCGGCAGCGCCGGGTATGCCGCGGCCCGGACGGCGTGCGACTTTTGTCAGCGGGTCGGCATCGTCGACGGTTCGGAGGAACTGGGAGGGCTCTGCATCCTGCGCGGCTGCATGCCTTCGAAGACTCTGATCTACTCCACGGAAGTGCTCCATCTGGCGCGAAGCGGCGGCAGGTTCGGCCTGCGCATTCCCGAGGCGGGGGTGGACATGCGCGCCATGCAGGAACGGAAGCGCCACTGGGTGAAGGACTTCGCGGATTACCGCCGGAGTCAGCTTGAGAGCGGCCGATTTGCGCTTTTCCGGCAGGAGGGCCGCTTTGTGGGGCCGCACGAGGTCGAGTTGCGGGATGGAACGATCCTCTCGGCCGGCAAGATCATTGTCACCACCGGTTCCGAAGTGCAGGTTCCGCCGGTTCCGGGTCTTGCGGAGAGTCGGGCATGGACGAGCGACGACATTCTGGATCTCGATGAACTGCCCGAGAGTATCATCGTGCTGGGAGGCGGGATTGTGGCCTGCGAGCTGGGGCAGTTCCTTGCGAGGGCCGGGACGCGGGTGACATTGATTCAGCGGAGCCCCCACGTGCTGAAAGAGGCCAGCGATCAGGCCTCGATGGTCATCCTTGAAGCCTTCCGTGACGAGGGCATCGAGGTCTTCACCGGGACGACCATGGAGGGGGTTGAAACATCGGATGGGAAAACGCGGGTGCGCTTCATCCACCGTGGTCAACGGGTTGAGCGCGAAGCGGGGCGCTTGCTCAACGCCCTTGGCCGGCGGCCGCGCACCGGAACTCTGAATCTGCCGGCTGCGGGTGTGAGGACCGGACCCAACGGCCACATCCTCCACAACCCGTGTCAACAGACTGACAATCCGGACATTTACACCGCGGGCGACTGTGCGGGTCCCGTGGAGCTGGTGCACGTTGCGGTGCGGCAGGGGGAGGCGGCGGCGCGTCATGCGTTCGGCCAGACGGTGGCGCCGATGGGATACGACGCCCTGATGGTCGTCATCTTCACCGATCCGCAAGTGGCGTGGGTGGGTTTGCGCGAAGAGGAAGCCAAAGAGAAGGGGTTCGCTTCCGTCACGGCGGAGTACCCTTTTCGCGATCACGGCAAATCCCTTCTCATGGAGGCCCCTCGCGGGTACGTGAAGCTGGTCGCCGGCGAATCGTCGCAACGGATCCTCGGGGCGGAATGTGTCGGCAAGGACGCTTCGGAATTGATCCACGCCATGACGGTGCCGGTCTGCGCGGGATTGACGGTTTCGGACTGCCTGCGCGCGGATTGGTATCATCCCACCCTCGCCGAGATCTGGACCTATCCGCTCGAAGAACTGGCCGAACTTCCCCTCACCCTGCCGGCTGCGTGTGCAGATGGCAAAGAGGAAGAAGAGGCTTCATAGCGAGAGGTCATTCGAAAAGGTCTGCGTGAAAGCGCGAATTGCCTCGTGTCTTCGTGTCTTCGTGTGAGCTCCTCCCACCGCTATTCGGCGTTCCCCGGGGGCGGATCCGGGCGGGCCTTCGCGACCGCGTTGCGGATCTTGTCGAGGGCCTGGTGGAGGCGTTGGTGTGGGCAGCCGAAGTTGAGCCGCACGTGGCCGGGAGCTCCGAAATATCGTCCGTCGGACAGGAAGAGGCCTGCTTCTTGTTCGAGGAAGCGTGCCGGTTCCTTGATCCCGAGCGGGCGGAAATCCATCCATGCGAGGTAGGTGGCTTCGATGTCGGGGATGACGACGCCGGGCAAGTGGTCGTGAGCGAAGGCGGTGACGAGGTCGCGGTTGCGGCGGAGGCAGGCGAGGAGTTCCTGCCGCCATGACTCGCCGTGGCGGTATGCGGCTTCCGCGGCGTAGTAGGCGAGGCAGTTGATTTCGGGGAGGAGATGGCCGCGGGCGATCGAGAAGCGCCGGCGGAGGCCCTCGTCGGGGATCACGGCACAGGCGTATCCCAAGCCGGCGAGGTTGTAGGTCTTGCTGGGAGAGAGGAGGACGACGGTGCGCGACATGAGATCGGGCGGGAGATGGAGGGCGGAATGAAAGGGGGTGCGTTGTTCGTCGAAGATCAGGTCGCAATGGACCTCGTCGGAGATCAGGACAAGGTCGTGGCGGGCGCAGAATTCCGCGATCCGGAGGACTTCTGCGCGCGAGAAGACGCGGCCGAGAGGGTTCTGGGGGTGGCAGAGGATGAAGAGACGCGTTTTCGGGGTGACGGTCTCCTCGAGGGCCTCCCAGTCGAACTGCCAGCGGCCGTCGACCATGACGTGCGGGATGGTGATGAGGTCAAGTCCGCTATCGCGATGAATGCCGAGGAACGGCGGGTAAACGGGCGTGCAGGTTGCCACCGCCTCTCCGGGTTCGGCGAAGGCCCTTCCGGCGAGTGAGAGAGCCGGCACCAGCCCGCCGAGATGCACGAGCGTCGAGGCCGGCACATCGATCCCGTGCCGCTCGCGCAAATAGCCGGTGATCGCCTCCTCGATACCCGGATGGGGGACGGCATATCCGAAGATCCCGAACTCGACCCGTTCGCGCAGGGCTTCGAGGACGGCCGGGGGGGACGGGAAGTCCATGTCGGCCACCCAGAACGGGTCGAGGCCGGGGCGCTTGTCCCACTTCAGCGAGCCGGTTCCGCGGCGGGGGATGACGGTGTCGAAGTCGGACATGGTGGGCGAAGAGGCGGATCGCCGGCCGGTGTCAGATCATGTCGCGCGTCACGAGGTATCGGGCCGCGCAGCGTGGGCACTCGATGGTGATCTCATGCTCGCCTTGGAAGAGTTCATCCGGCTGGTTCCTCCAACCGCCGAGGATCGGCAGGATACGGTCGAGGGTGCAGTGGCAGTGGAACCGGAAGCTTCGGGTTTCGATGAGGTTGGTTTCCTCGCGTTTTTCGATGTTTGCGGCCGCCGCGGTGTCGAGCGACTCGAGCCATGCGGGATCGTAGTCGGGCTGCGCGGCAAGGAGGAGGTATGTTTCGTCGGGGAGACGGAATGCTTTTCCGGGGCGCTGCTCGGATTTCTCGTAGAGGGTTTCGATCCAATCGAGGGCGTCGGCGCCCTCCACTTCGAGGGTCGAGTGGCGGGAGTCGCTCCTGGGGGTCTTGGTTTGCTGGTAGAACTGGTTGCCGGGGGATTCCCGGACATTTTCCGTGAAGCAGCGCCCGGTGATCACTTGGCCGAGGGACGTCCCGGTGGCGAAGAAGTTGGCGCGCGGCGCGCGCAGGTTGACGGTCCATGCGATGGTTTCGGTCCATGGACGGGCCACGAGGTGCAGGGCCAGCATGGCGAGAAATTCCTTGAGGGTCGAGTCGAGGTGTTCCGGGTAACGCACTCCGTGCTGCATGAGGTGCAGATAGTAGTCGGTGTAGAGGGGGGTGAACTGTCCCCGCAGCATCAGGACATTCCGCCGCCGAACGAAAATCGACTCGATCGGCATGGTTTCGAGGGTCTTCTCAGGATCCATGAGGTGCTCAGAGCGGGAATTCTCCCTGCAAGTCGGCGGGCCGGCCGGCCTCGGCGAGGCGTTCGCGGGCGACCTCGAGGTAATGGCTGTCGATTTCGAAGCCGATGAAAGTCTTAACGCACATCTGGCGGGCCGCAACTGCGGAGGACCCGATTCCCAGGAAGGGATCCATCAGCACCGTCTCCCCGCCGCGCCCGTGAAGCTTGAGGCATTGCGCCACGAGGGCCGGGGGGAAGGAGGCCGGATGCGGGCGCTCCCGGATGCGGGAATTGATTGTTTCATACGGGATGAACCATGTGTTCCCGCGGCATCGGAGGTCGGCCCCGCCGGTGTGTTTCCAGCGCGCGATGTTGGACTTGTGCACGTAGGGCACCCCGGCGGAGCGGCGGTCGAGCGGCACCGTTCCTTCCTTGGTGAGGTGGAAGACGTATTCGTGGCAGTCGTTGACGAAGCGTTTCGAGTTGATCGGCTTGAAATGACCGGCGCTGACGCTCTCGCCGTCGACGGTTTCCACCGTGATGGACTTGATCCAGTGGAAGGTGTTCTGGAGCCGGAAAAGATCCTCCGTGGCGAGGGCGAGCAGGAGTTGGTGGGGGAGGAGGGGATTGCGCGGTGAGGCCCCGAGGTTCAGAAAGAACGAGCCGTCATCCGCCAGCAACCGCTTGACCTCCCTCGCCCACTCGACGCACCACGCCAGAAACGGCTCCCGCGGCCCGCGGTCGTCGTAGCTGCGATACTCGATCCCCAGATTATACGGGGGCGAGGTGACCACCACGTCCACCGAGCCCGACGCAAGCCCCTTCATCCCCGCGACGCAGTCCTTGTTGTGAAGCACGAATTCCGTCCCCATCTCTCCCGGCGTCAATACCCGCCACCCTTCCGCGGATACCCGTAAACGAATTACTTCCGCAACAGCCAGCAGAAAATCCGCTTGACGCTTGAAACTTCTGTTTTAAGCATGCGTTTATATCATGGTGAGGGGCACGGAGGCACAGTCCGGGGGGACGCGGGAGCGTCTTATGGACGCGGCGCAGGAGTTGTTTGCGGAGCGGGGATTCGAGGGGGTTTCGTTGCGAGACATCACTGGGGCGGCGGAGGCGAACGTGGCGGCGGTGAACTACTATTTCGGGTCGAGGGAGAATCTGATTGCGGCGCTGGTGGAGCGTTACGCGGGGCCGATGAACGAGAAGCGGATGGCATTGCTGGCGGAGGCGGAGCGGCGGCACGGAGAGGAGGCGGTTCCGGTGGAGGAGGTTCTGGAGGCGTTTTTGACGCCGATGCGGGACGTGATTGCGAAGAGCGAGATGTCGGAGCGGTTGTTCTGCAAGTTCATGGGGAGGTTGATGGGAGAGCGGGGATATCGTCTGCCGGACTCGGTGCAGCCGGCGTTTCAAGCGATGGCGGGCCGGTTTGCGTCGGCATTGCGGCGGGCGGTGCCGGGTCTCTCGGAGCCGCTGGCGTTGTGGCGGATGCAATACTCGTTCGGGGTGATGGCGAACGCCCTGATGCACGGGGAGACCTTTCAGCAGATTGCGGCCGGGCGCGCGGGAGATCCGGGGATGGACCGGCAATTTCGACAGATCATCGATTTTTGTGCGGCCGGAATACGTGCTGCTTCGACTCCATAGAGGGCAACCATGGCAACAAAGAGCGAGGGAAGAAGGATTGCGGGGTGCGGCTTGGGGGCGGCGCTCGTCGCACTGGTCGCCGGATGCAGTGCGACGGCGCCCGACAGCCGGGTCGCGGCGGTGGCCCGGATGGCGCCCGAGGGTTGGAGTGCGAGCCGCGAGGCCCGCGCCGGGGTCGACAACGGGTGGCTTCGTCGATTCGGCGACCCGCAGCTTGCGAAGCTCGTGGATGAAGCGATGGCGGACAATCCCGACCTTGGGGTGGCGGCGGAGCGGGTGCGGCGGTCGCAGGCGGTGGCGCGTCTGGCGGGGGCCGAGATGAAGCCGCAGTTGCAGGGGCAGTTCACCGGCCGGGCGCAGAAGCAGAATCTGGTCGGGTTTCCGTTTCCGGGCGGGCAGAGTTTCGTCTCGGAGTCGTATGGGACGTCACTGGACATCAACTGGGAACTGGACGTGTGGGGCAGGGTGCGGGCCGCGCAGGGCGCGGCGGTCGCCGACGCGCAGGCGGGGGCGATGGAGCTTGAGGCGGCGCGGACCTCGCTGGCGGCGCAACTGGCGAAAGCGTGGTTCGCGTTGGGCGAGGCCAATGAACAGATCGAGCTGGCGCGGGAGGCGGTGGAGACTCGCGGGCTGGTGGCGACGGCCTTCGAGGAGCGCTTCGAGCGGGCGATTGATGATCAGGGCGGGACGGCGTCGCAGGTTCGGCTGGCGCAGACCGACCTTGAGTCGTCGCGAGCCACGCTGGCCTTGTGGGAGGGCGAGCGGCAGCGGGCGCTGCGGCAGATCGAACTGCTTGCCGGGAGGTATCCGGAGGGCAAGGGTTGGACGAGCGCGGGACTGCCCTCGCCGCCTCCGGCGCCGCCCGCGGGGCTGCCCTCGGAGCTGTTGCTTCGGCGTCCGGACCTTCTGGCGGCGGAGCGCCGGCTGGCGGCGGCGGGCCGGCGGGCCGACTCGGCGCGTCGGGCGCGTTTTCCGCGATTTTCGCTGACCGGCTCGCGGGGCACGTCGAGCGACAGCCTTGACGAGGTTTTGGACAGCCGTTTTGGGGTGTGGTCGTTGGGCGGGGGGTTGGTGCAGCCGATTTTCAGCGGGGGCCGGTTGTTGGGAGAGCAGCGGGTGGCGGAGAGCGATGAGCGGATCGCGCTTCGGGAACTGCAGCGCGATGTGCTTCGAGCGTTTGGAGAGGTGGAACAGGCGCTGGTGGCGGAGGTTTACTTTGCGAAGCGGGTGGAGGCCTTGTCGGAGACGGCGCGGTTGGCGTCCGCTGCTGCGGAGGCGGCGGTGCAGGACTTCACGGACGGCGTGGTCGACGCCCTGACTCTCCTCCAAGCGCAAGACCGGAAGATCCAGACTGGTCTTTCCCTTGCGTCGCTGCGACGGGCGCGGCTTGACAACCGGGTCAACCTCCATCTGGCGCTTGGGGGCGATTTCAAATTGCGCGGGGAGTGAGCCGGCACGACCTGCATCTCCAGAATCATTCCCAATGAGCAAGGATTGACGCCAAGACAGCAGCCTCGGGAAGCGTGTCGCGACATGCGGCCGCGGGACTGACGCACGCCCTTGGCGGAGAGAAATGCAACTCTTATGAATTCCGAAGAAGCAACCCCGGAGTCTTTGCCCGAACTGGAATCGCGCCGCAAGAAGGCGGTTCATGCGGTTTTGTCATTTGCGGCGATTCTCGTCATATTGGTTCTGGTGGTGGCGCTGGTCATCGTTTTGATCGCGACGCGCAAGAAGCCGGAAGCGGACGAAACGGTTCGGATTCTGCCGGCAGTGCAGGTGCTGGCGGTGAAGGAGTCGGACCACCGGCTCCGCATCGTGGCGCAAGGGGTGGTGGAAAGCATGAGGGAAGTGCGGGTGGCGGCGGAAGTTCCGGGACGGGTGGAATACGTGTCGCCCAACATGCAGCGGGGGGGGCGGGTCGAAGAAGGCGAACTGCTGGCGCGTCTCGAGAAGGACGACTATCTCGCGGCGCTCGAGCGGGCCGAGTACAGCCTTGCGCAGGCGGAAGTGGCCCTCGAACAGGAGGAAGCGAAACGCGACCAGGCGCTCCGGGATTGGGAGAAGCTCGGGCGGGGCGAACCGACCGATCTCGTCCTGCGCAAGCCGCAACTGGCCAGCGCCCGGGCGCTGGTGGACTCCGCCGCGGCGGAAGTCCGGAAGGCGACGCGCGATGTCGAGCGCACCGAAATACGCGCTCCCTTCGCGGCGCGGATCCGCCACAAGGGAGTCGAGGTGGGTTCGGTGGCCGCTCCCGGGACGTTGGTGGCGGAACTCTTCTCCGACGAGCGGCTCGAAGTGCGCCTGCCGCTGTCGATCGAGGACTTCGGCTTCCTTGACCGGTCGGGGCAAGATCTGGCCGGCAGACAGGTCCGTCTCGGCGGCGAGGTGGGGGTCGAGAACCACACCTGGGGGGGGAGGATCGGACGGTTGGAGGGGGAGATCGACCAAGCCACCCGCTCCGCGATTGTGATCGTGGAGGTCGAGCCGAATCGCGAGAATCCGGCTCATCTGCATCTTCCGCCGGTGGGACTTTTCGTGGAGGGTGTGATTCCCGGCCGGACCGTCGAGGGGGCGGTGGAGATTCCTCGTCTGGCGATGCGGGGGGGGCAGTCGGTGCTGGTGGTGGACGGAGAAAGCGTGGCGCGAGTCCGGCAGGTGGAAGTGGTGCGGGGGAGGCGCGAGACGGTGCTTGTCCGCGCCGGGCTGAATCCCGGCGAGCGGATCGTGTTGAAGGGCCTGCGCGGGGTCACGGCGGGCGGGGTGACGGTGCGAGTGGTGGATGAAGTGCGGGCGCTGCCCGGCGAGGCGGCGCCCGAAGTGGTAATCGAGTAACGGAGCCGGGACGATGCAAGGCGCGATTCGCTGGTTCAGCCGCAATCATGTCGCGGCGAATTTTCTGATGATGGCGGTGATTCTTGCCGGCTTCTCGACGTGGTTCGAGCTGCGCAAGGAGATTTTCCCGGAGACCTCGATCGACGCCATCGCGATCACGGTTCCCTATCCGAACGCCGCCCCGGAAGAGGTCGAGCGGGGCGTGGTGATTCCCGTCGAGGAGGCCATCTCGGATCTTGAAGGAATCAAGAAGATCCGGTCGTCGGCGGCGCAGAACGCGGGCTCGGTGATGGTGGAAGTCGAGACCGGTTACGACGTGCGGAACGTGATGGATGACGTCAAGACCCGCATCGACGCGATTGACAACTTCCCTGAAGAGGCGGAGACGGCGGTCCTCGAGGAGATCCTGATCACGCATCCGGTGATGAGCATCACGGTGGTGGCGGAGACCGGCGAGGCCACGCTGCGATCCTATGCGGAGGATGTCCGGGACGGGTTGCTGGCCTACGAGGCGCCCACGCCGTCGAACCCGGTGGCTTTCCTCGGCCGTTTGCTACGGGGCGCGCAGTCGATCTCGCAGGTGGAACTGGCCGGGGTGCGGCCCTACGAGATCTCGATCGAGGTTTCGGAAGAGCGGCTTCGGGAACTGGGCCTGACGATGGCGCACGTCGCGGACGCGGTGCGGAAGACGTCGGTCGATCTGCCCGGGGGGTCGGTGCGGACCCGGGGCGGAGAGGTTCTCCTGCGGGCCCTCGGGAAGAAGTATCGCGCGGTCGAACTGGCGCACGTGCCGGTGACGACGCGGCCTGACGGCTCGGTGGTGCGGCTGGGCGACGTGGCGGAGTTGGTGGACGGTTTCGAGGACGTGGACCTCTCGAGCCGCTACGACGGCAAGGACGCGGTGGTGGTGAACGTCTTTCGGACCGGGGAGGAGGACACCACGGTTCTGGCGGACATGGTGCGGCAGTTCGTCGCGAAGATGAACCGGAGCCTGCCGGAGGGGGTGCGCCTTGAGATCTGGAACGACCAGAGCGTCCTCCTGCAGGGACGGATGGATCTCCTTGCGCGGAATGCCTGTTTCGGGCTGCTGCTGGTGCTGCTGGTTCTGACGTTGTTTCTGCGGCCGTCGCTGGCGTTTCTGGTGGCGCTGGGGATCCCGGTTTCGTTTGCGGGCGGGATCTGGCTGATGCCGGTGCTGGGCATATCGATCAACATGATTTCGCTTTTTGCGTTCATCCTTGTGTTGGGGATCGTGGTGGACGACGCCATTGTGACCGGGGAGAACGTCTATCATCGGATTCAGCACGGCGAGCATCCTGCGCTTGCCTCATGGAAGGGGACGCACGAGGTCGGGACGGTGGTGATATTCGGGGTGCTCACGACGGTGGTGGCCTTTACTCCGATGCTGGGTTTGAGCGGGGTGAGCGGCAAGATCTGGCCGAACATTCCTCTGGTGGTGATACCGACTCTTCTTTTCTCGTTGCTGCAGTCGAAGTTTGTGTTGCCGGCGCATCTGTCGCTGCTGCATCCGACCGACCGGGAGCGGAAGGCGGGTCCCCTGTTGCGGGTGCAGCGGACCGTGGCGGACGGGCTGGAGTCCTTCGTGAGGCGTTACTACCGGCCGGGGATGCGGTTTGCGATGCGGTGGCGGTATGTGCTGGTGGTGTTGTTCGTGGCGGTGTTTGGGTTCAGCGTGGCATTGGTGTTCACGGGCCGGGTCAAGCGGATTTTCTTTCCCGAGGTGGAAGGCGACGTGCTCAGCGCCAAGATCGAGCTGACCAAGGGGGTGCCGTTTGCGGACACGGAGCGGGTGGTGCGGCTGGTGGCGGATGCCGCGGAGGACATGCAGCGCGAACTGCGGACCCCGGACGGCGGGCCGGTGGTGGAGCACATCCTCGCCAGCGCCGGCTCCCAACCGTTCCGGACGGCGTTCGTGGATGACCAGACCATCGCGAGCAATCTCGGGGAAGTGACGATGGAGCTCGTTCCCGCGGCCCGCCGCGGGCCGCAACTCAACTCCGAGAAGCTCGTCGAGGAGTGGCGCAGCCGGGTCGGCGAAATCCCCGGGGTCGAGGAGTTGCGGATCGAGGCCGAAACGGCCCGGGGGGGCAACGCCATCGAGCTCAACCTGAGCGGCAACAACCTCGAGCGGCTCAAGGCCGCCACGGAGTTTGTCAAGGCGGGCCTTGCGAAGTTTCCGGGCGTGATCGACATCGCGGACTCGGACCGTCCGGGCAAGGACGAGATCCGCTTCACGCGCCTCACTCCGTCCGGCGAGGCCCTCGGTTTCAAGTTGGCGGACATCGCGCGGCAGGTGCGCGACGCCTTTTACGGCAACGAAGTGCAGCGGCTGCAGCGCGGCCGGGACGAAGTGAAGGTGATGGTGCGCTACCCGAAGCGCGACCGGGAGGCGCTCGTCACCCTCGAGGAGATGAAGGTGCGGACTCCGGCGGGGGACGGCATTCCGCTGCGCGAGGTGGTGGAGTACGAGCATGGGCGGGGTCCCTCGACGATTTCGCGCACCGACCGGCAGCGATCGATCACGGTGACGGCGGACGTGGACTCGAAAACCAACGCCAACGAGGTCGTACAGGCGTTCAGGGGTGCGGTTCTCGATAAGGTGCCGGTGCGCTTTCCCGGGGTGCGTTACGACTTCGAGGGCGAGCAGCAGGACCAGGCGGAAAGCGTGCGTGAAATCGGAATCAAGTTCCTTGGGGCTCTGGTCATCATCTATGTCCTCATTGCGATTCCGTTGCGTTCCTACGTGCAGCCGATCATCATCATGTCGGTGATCCCGTTCGGGCTGGTCGGAGCGGTCTGGGGGCACTATTTCCTTGGGTACAACCTGAGCATCATGTCGATGTGCGGGTTGGTGGCGCTGGCTGGGGTGGTGGTCAACGATTCGCTGGTGATGGTGGACTTCGTGAACCGGCACCGTCTCGAGTCGCCGACCCTTGCGGTGGCGGTCGAGCGCGCCGGAGCGCGCCGTTTCCGGGCCATCATTTTGACCTCTCTGACCACCTTCGCGGGTCTCGTGCCGATGCTGCTTGAGCAGGACATGCAGGCCAAGTTTTTGATTCCGATGGCGGTTTCGCTGGCCTTCGGAATCCTTTTTGCAACCCTCATCACGCTTTTCCTCGTGCCGGCCATCTACATGATCATGGACGACATCCGCCGCCTCGGGCGGAAGGTGTTCCGGCTGGGCGCGGAGGAGGAGCCGGCGGCCGTGGAGCCGGCGGCCGGGAAGTGAGGCTGAGCGAAGGTGGGAATCCGGAAAGGAGGCGCCGGGCGGGATGACGCGCCGGTTCAGTTTGTGATCCGGGTGATGGTGATTCGGAGGAAGCGTTTGGGGAGGGCGCCGAGGGGGTTGACGTCGCGGAGGGTGACGGTTTCGCTGCCGTCGCCGTTGTCGACGACGGAGACTTCGGCGACTTCGCCGGGTCCGGCGGGGGTCCATGTCTTGAGGCCGGTCGAGACCTCGGCGGCGTAGATGAGTTCGAGGGAATCCTTGCGGCGGGTGTAGGTGAGTTCGCCGCGGGATTCCCCGGTCATGGTGTCGGTCGCCACCTCGAGGGAGGGGCGGTTGGCGAGGCCGTTCAGGAAGGGCTCGGCGAAGAAGCCGTATTCGAGGAGGGTGGTGAGCCGGTCGTTGTCGAAGTCGAGAGTGAAGCCGGACGCTTCGTCGGCCGAGGCCTGTGACGGGGTGAAGCGGGCGGCCCGCCAGGCGTCGAAGGGGATGTCGACAATGGTGACGGTGGCGCTGGAATCGGGGCCGATCGTGTAGGCCGGACTGGCGGTGAGGGTGACCACCACCGTCTCGTCGCCCTCGGCGAGGAGGTCCGCCAGCGGTTCGACGGGAAGCGGCTCGTTGCCGGTCTCGGCCGCGATGGTGATGCTCCCGGCGAGGGAGGCGAAGTCCGTGCCCTCGGTGGCGGAGCCGGACACCGAGTAGGAGACCGTCACCGGCGCCGAGAAATCCCCGGTGCGGGTGACGTAGAAAAGCCCCCGGGCGCCGCCGAACTCCTCGGCGTAATGGATGCCGGTGACGATTCCGACGGTCTGGCCGGGGAAGTTGCCGGGATCGGCGGCGTCGGTTCCGGCGGCCGATTCGGCGCCGTTGCTACTACCATCGCCGTCGAAGTCGGCGGCCGCCAGGACGTCGGCCGGCTTCTTGATCGAATCGTCGGGGTCGGCGTCGATGACGGCCAGCTCGTCGAGGTCGGGAAGGGTGTCGCCGTCGCTGTCGAGGGCGCTGAGGCCGCCGCCCTCGGTGGTGGGGAAGGCGCGCAGGCCGACGTCGGCGCCGTTGTCATACTTGACGACCAGGACAGCGGAGTGCGCTCCGGCGACGGGGAGGGCGGCAGGGGCGGAATAGTCGCCGGGCGCCCCCTGCTGGATGGTGCCGGGGCTTCCGAGGAGGGCGCCGGTCGCGTCGAGGTAGGCGAAGCCGATGTCGCCGTTGCCGGTCCATGCGAGGAAGTAGTGCGTGGCGACGCCGTCGTCGACCGCGGTGATGGCGAGGTCGGCCGGGGTGACGCCGGGGACCGGGCTGGGCAGGATGGTCCACGGGCCGGCGCCGGTCTTGGTTGCGAGGCCGATGCCGGCGCCGTCGAGCGGATAGGCGGCGAGGAACGTGTCGACCGGGCCGGCGGCGATACGCACCCGCTCGCCGAGGAGGCCGGGATCGAGGGTGGCGGGCGTGGCGGCGGCGGACGCTCCGTCCCAACTGCCGATGACGAGGTCTCCGGCGGTGGCGGTGGCGGTGTAGGCGAGGATCTGTGCGGGTTCGGCGCCGGTGAACCCGGGACCCGCGACATCCCAGCCGTAGATGACGGACTCGTCGTAGAGGGTGGTGACGCCGCTCCAGGTTCCGCTGGCGAAGGTCGCGCCGTTGATGTCGACGATGACGGAACCGGGTCCGCGCAGCGTTTCGAGCCAGAACAATCCCACCGTGCCGGAGGGCATCGGGACGAGGCAGAGGTCGAAGGCGGTTCCCGGCCGGGCCGCGATGGTTCCGCTCGCGGTGACGCTGGTCAGGTCGGCGGTGTAGCTCTTCCACTTCAGGGTGGCGGGGGGAGAGAACTCCTCGAGGCCGGCGGCGTCGACTTCGGCCCACACGATGATCCATCCCGCCCCCGCGGGAAGCTCGTGGGCGGCGACTTCGAGGACACCCTCGGCGGTGGCGGTGGTGACCGGGGCGGCCCAGGTCGCCGGCCCGGTGCGCAGGGCGACCTCGACCGACATGAGGCCGGTTCCGGCATCCACTCCGGTGTAGACGAGGGCGTCGGAGGACGGCCCCGAAGCGAGGCGGAAGTCGCCGCCGTCGTAGAAGTGATCCGCGAGGAGGAAACCCGCGCCGCACCACATGGTGCTGAGGGAGACGTCGTCCAGCCCGCTTTCCGAGGCGGTGAAGGAGAACGGGTCGAGGTGCAGGCTTTCCTCGGTGTTGAAGGGGACGTCGATGGTCATCTTGCCCCACGTCCAGCTGGCGGAGGCTTCGCCGAAGAAGCCGGCGTCGATCTTGCCGCTGATGGTTCCGGTCAGTTCGCCGCTGACGCGTTTGACGGGCGGCCAGTCGCCGAGCTTGTTGAGTTCGAGGCTGAGGGCCTTGAAGGGCTTCTTGAGGCGCGGGGCGGTGCATTGGTCACCGGCCACTTCGAGTTCGACCCGGAGCTGGCTCTTGCCGGCCTCGAGGGTGAGTCCCGGCTTGTAGCCGAGGCAGAGCCGCTGGGCGCCCTCGGTGGTGGTCTGAGGCTTCAGCGGGCGGAAGTCGGCGCTGAGGACATTGCGGCGGGCCGGGTAGGCGTTACCGGCTTCATCCTGGAAGCCCTCCGGCGTTTCGGCGTCGGGGACCGTGTAGCGGGTGGTGAGTTTCCGTTCGAGGGCGGCGCCGGCCCGGGTGGTGGTGTCGAGGATGATGTCGAAGTCCTGGCCGCGTCCCTTGAGGAACCGGCGGGTGGCGCGGATGAAGGGGCCCACATAGGGGGCTTTTTCCGCGAAGGGGGCCACGCCGGCCTTGGCGAAGAGTTCCACCCCGCCGAAGGCGCTGAAATCGATCACGCGCTGGGCGGTCGAGACTTCGGCCCCGTTGCTGAACGGGATGACCAGCGAGTCCACCGACTGCACGTTGACCTCGCCGGTGAGGGTGGCCTTGAGGGTGCCGAGATCCTTCACCTCGTTGGTGATCGTCTTGCGGACCGTCTTGGGGATGGCCTTGGGCAGGTAGCTCGAGGGGTCGAAGAAATCGCCGGTGTCGGCGACCAGGGAGGCCCCGCCGGTCACCTTGAGGGTGGGTTTGCCGGCCTCGGCGGCGTCCGGACCGAAGACCGAACCGTTGACTTCGAGGCTGAGTTCGCCCTCGGCGTCGAGTCCCGCGAAGCCGGGGGCAAATCCCAGGAGGCCGGAGCCGGGGATGGGGGATCCCTCCGCAAAGTTGGCCTTCAGGTCGTAGACATAGTAGAGCGTTTCGTCGTCCGGTTCGGTGAATGGCGGGGGCCCGGGGAGCATCTCGCCGTCGTTGACGCCGATGAAGCCTGTCACGTCGGGGAGCAACTCGATAAGGTCGACCGGGAAGATGTCGCCCATCTTGACCGGACTGGCCTCCCCGGCGTCCTTGATGGCGCCGATGGTGGCGGCAGTGTCCGCGATGAAGGCCAGCCACGGCGGGAGCTTCATTCCGAAGAGGTTCTTGTAAGCCGGGTCGGTGCCCTCGTACTTCAACTGGAAATGGGCGAAGGTTCCCCGTTCGGTCTCCGCGATGACGTACGGCTGGAACAAGCCCGGCGGCAGGCTGGCGAGGTCGATCGGTTTCGGGTCGGGTTTCGTCTTGAAGTGTGTCACTCCGGAAACCTCCATCTCGTCGAGGTCGGTGATCTTGAGGACGAAGATGTTCTTGGCGGGATCGATGACGGGTCCCGCGGGCGGCAGGGCGCCGGCCAGCTCGCGCAGCTTGGCGTGCACCTTGCCGGCGTAGAGCGGGTCGGTCATGGCGGGCAGGGTGAAGGAGTCCTCGCCGCCCTCGGTGGGATTCCCGGGGAAGGAACGGGGGTCGATGATCCAGATGGCGCGCACGGCGTCCTCGACCATGGCGCCGGGGCCGCCGACAGTGTGACCGCCCCCGCCGGAGGAGGTGTCGAAGGCGGGCAGCGTTCCCAGCGAGTATTCGGCGGGCGCCTCGACCTCGAGGGTGTAGGTCATCATGACGGCGGGGGCGTCCTCCCCATGCGGGGCGTCGGACGACTTGCGAACGCCCGGCAGGAACATCCCGGCGCGGTCGAAGGAGTTGCTGAGCGACCCGCTGCCGCCGGGCGGCAGGAAGGCGGGCTTGGGCAGCGGGTCGGCCGGGATGTCGCCGAGGTCGTAGTCGTGCAGGCTGTCGCCGGGGGTGGGGTCGACATCGAGGTTCGGGGCCTTGCGGGCCCGGTAAGGCTTGTATCCGGCGAGCTGGATGTCGACGAAGAGGGTTTCGGACCGCGGGAGGGTGGTCTCGAAGTAGCCGGAGGTGTTGGTGGTGACGGCGGCCAGTTCGAGGCCGAAGCGGTTGCGGATGACGACCGGGACGCCGGGGATCACGGTGCGCGGAATGGCGTCCTTGACGACCACCGTCCCCTTCACGAGCGACCCTCGCGCAAGGCGGGCCGTGACCGTGACATCCGCCGCAAGGCCGGACGGGTCAACCTCGACGTCGCAGGCGGTTGGAGGGGAGGTTCCGCCGAACGCCATCAGCCAGCCCGGGGGGAGGGTGGTGATTTCATCCGGCAGGTAGCTGTCGGTGTGCGAGCCGGTGGTGTCGGTTCCGCCGGTGGTAAGCGAGAGGCCGCCGGGGAAGGAGGCCGTCAGCCCGTCGATTTCCTGGTCGGGGTTATGGTGATTGATGGCCTCGAGGTTGAGGGTGTAGCTTGGCACGGGTGGCGGGGAGGACGAACCGCCCCATTCCTCGATCAGATCGAACTCGACAACCTTGTTCGAGGGGCCGCCGCTCAGGTCGAAGGACGCATGGTACCAGTTGCCGCCGCTGCTGGCCCAGATTTCCCAGCCCGCGCCGTCGGACATCGTCCATGGCGCACCGGCGTCGACGAGGAAGACCCGGTCGCCGAGGCCGCCATGGTAGAACCACTCGGGCTTGTCGCGGGTGAGGCCGGGCCGCAGTTCGCGCGCCCCGCCTTCCGATTTGCCGTAGAATTCGATGGTGAGGGTATGTTCGCCCTCGTAGTCGGCGGTGAAGGGATCGGGGACGCCGGGCAGGTCTTCCCAGACGTCCTCCATCGGGATCGGGGCGCCGGCGAGCGGGCTACCGGGCGCTTCGTAGTCCGGGAGGGCGAAGCCCGCCGTGCCGCTCGGCGAGAACGAGAAGTGCGGATGGGTCACGGTGAGGGTGTGCGACCCCCGCGGGGCGGCGACGAGGAAGCTTGCGCCGGCGGCCGGGGTGCGGGTTCCGGCGCCGTCGACGCTCTCGCCGGGGATGAGGGGGACGGTGACGGGGCCGGGAGGGGACCCGGAGCCGTTCTCATCGAAGCTCACCTCGCCGAGCGAGCCGCCGCCCTCGTCCTTGGCGGCGAGGTGGCTGAAGGGGACCGAGAGGCCGCCCGGGGCGAGGGGACGTGATTCGGACGGGCTTTCGCCGAGGCTGCTCGCCACCGTTCCATTCAGGTAGTAGACCTGCTTGCGGACGAAGAGATCCATTTCCAGCTCGTCGCCGGAGCTGATCGGGATGGGGCCGCTTCCGAAGGGGTGCTCCGGGAGGCCGGCGGCGGGGTCGGTGCTGTAGGGCCAGCCGAGTTCGATCTCCTCGGAGGTGGCGAGGTTGCGGCTGCGGTAGTTGCTGCCGAAGTATCCGTCCATGGAGGGGATATTGATCCCCCAGAAGCCCGGCAGGACGGTGGCTGAGAACGAACCGTCGACGTCGGCGTCGATGCTCACGATGCTCAGCGAGGGGTGCAGGTAAAGCGAGACGGCGCTCTCGGTGAACTCGATGCCGGTTTGCGGTTTTAGCCGGTAGGCGGGGCCCTGCCAGCGGTTGAACGGCACGGGCAGTCCGGCGTCCGGGAGGTCGAGGGCTTCCCGCTCCTCGGCCACGAACAAGCGTCCCCGGATGGTGGCCGGGACGGGGTCGATGACGACCGTTTCCTCGTTCTCGACCGCCTGCGCGACCTCGAAATATTTCTCGCCCCGGAAGCGGATTCCGATGGCGGCGACGGCGTCTTCGAGGGCGGGGCGTGCCGGCGAGGAGGCGAGGCCCTCCACGCTGGCGCGGTAACGCCCCGGGAGAATGCCGGTGAATTCCGCCATCAGGAGCGCTTCGCCGCCGGGGCCGGTCTCCCCGAGGAACGGATCGGCGGGCATGATGCGCTCGAAGCCGTCCGTGGCCGTGCCCTCGATGCCTTCGAGCGCCACCGCCAGTCCCCCGAGCACGTCATGGCTCAGGTACGGCGCCTGCAGGAAGACCTTCAACCCGGTGCGGTCGTCCAGAGGAAGCGGGATGTCGAACGCCGCCGGGAGGGCTCCGGCCGGGCCGGGGGACAGGACCGCATGGGACCGGAGGTAGCCCGGCTTCCTTGCGGTGACGATGTAGTCGAGCGGCGGGAGGAGGTCGAAGGAGGCCGTCCCTCCCGGACCGGTGCGGTGCCCCATCGGCGGCAGAAGTTCGTCGGCGAAGTCGCGGGGGTCGCCGGTCATGGGATCAAATCCCGGCGGAAGCGCGAGGCCCGGGCTGACGGCCTGCAACTCGATGAAGACGTCCTCGAGAGCGGTCTCTCCGGCGTCGGGGTCGGAGGGATCCACTCCCAGCGCGGTGATCGTCACGGCCGACTTGATCGGGTTGAGATTGGCGATGGCGGAGTGGGAGGACTCGAGCTTCACCTTCCCCTTCAGGCTGACTTCGATCTCGTCGTAGAACGAGAGGATGGCGCCGTCGGCGGGATTGTTGAAACGGAAGTCGTAGTATCCTTTCGGATTGCCGCGGAGGGATTTCTGCCCCTCGGCGTCGGTGAACCCGGTGATGGTTTCCAGCAGCACGCCGGGGTCGCCGAGCGAATACCGGCGGATGCGGAAGGGCACGTCGGCCAGCACCGCCTGGCTGCTGGCGTCGCGGGTCTGGATCTGGATCTCGATCGAGTTCGAGATGCCTGTTCCGTCCGGGCCTCCGCCGGGGATCACCGGCGTCAGCGGAATTTCCTCCGCCGCCAGTTCGTCCGGACTGTAGGATCGCCCCTCCGAGAAGGGGACGTAGCCGGGGAAGCTCGCCTCGAGGGTGTAGGCGTCCGGAGGAACGGCCGCAAACTCGAACCGGCCGAACAGGTCCGCCGTTGCCTCGATGGCGGGCCCGCCGCCGGTTGCGGTCGGGACCAGCTTCACCAACGCCTCCGGCAACCCGATCTCCGAGGCGGCGTCCATCACCCGGCCGCGGAGTTCCGCGTCCCCCGCCATCAGCGCCCCCGTCAAGGACGCGAGGGACAAAAATATCCCCGATACAACACCCAATAAGCCGGAAAGAGAGCGGGATTGATACATGATTACCTCCATGAAATTAGGAAACATTCTAACCTTGCCCTATCCCTACCGGAGAATCCAGAAGGAATTTTCTTGCCTGAGCTGCCCGCGTTTCGAAGAGGTCGTGCCCAGCCCCCTCGCCCTTGGCCTCGTGCCGAACTGATTCCATGCTCACAAAAGGAGAGCTTAACTGATACACCACCGATCGCGACGACGGCCATAGGCGCCTCGGGGGGCGGTCTTGGGCAGGGGGCGGATGCACCCGGGGCGCGGGGCCGCACGGATCAATCGAGGATATCTTCGGGCGGTTTTTTGGGCGGTTGCCTGGGGGGCTTTTTTGGGGGGGTCTTGGGGGGC
>CAYPUM010000004.1:0-19754 GCA_964413545.1 uncultured Roseibacillus sp.
GAGAGCCACTTCCGGCCGCCGATCTCGACCGCCGGGCCGTTGAGGTTGACCGCGGAGTGGAACTGCCACGCCTTCAGAGGCCCCTCCGCGCGGACCAGCGTGCATGAGCCTTCCTCGAGTCGCAGGGTGGCGCCGTCGCTTTCGCGGTTCACGGCCGCCTTTCCCTCCAGCACGTGGATCTCGGTCAGGGCCGGTTGGGCGTGCAAGGTGAGTCTGCCCGCGGGGACCATGACCGTGGCATGGCGGGTGCGGAGTTTCATGGGGCGCCCGGCTTCCTGCGGGGCGATCTCCGCAGCGAGGCGGCCCAGTTCGAGATCCACCGTTTTGCGGGCCGCATCGCCGTCGAGCACCAACTCGGATCCGGGATGCAATTGGAGGTATGTTCGTTCCTCGACGTAAGCGACCCGCGCCTCGCCGCTCCGCACGATGAGGCGATCTCCGGGAAGGAGGTCCGTGCCCTTCCCGATTTTCTTGGTCCTCGACTCGCGTCTCAGGAGAAGCTCGTCGCCGGACCGGTGGATGCGCGCAATGACCGGAATCGGCTCCGGGGCCGGGGGCTCCTTGCTCAGGCCCAGCAAGAGCGCGACCGTAATCCCCACAACGAGGACTACCGCCACCACGATCGCCGCCACGGGGGTCCGGCGTTGCGCCGACTTCAGGACCGGTTGCGGAGCCTGTTTCGGGATCTTCAGCCTTTCATCCCCCGCCGCCAGTCCGGACGCGGTGTCCGAGGCGCCTTGTTTGGGCGGCTGCAGCGAGCGCGGCATCCGGCCGGCTTCGGCGCCCGTCACGAGGTGCGGGTGGGGCTTGTGGGCGACGGGTTTTTCGGGGATGCGCCGCAGTTCGCTGCCGGCCTGCTCGAACTTTCCGGTATTCAGGAGGTCCCTTGCGAAGCCGGCCGCGAACTCCGCGTCTTCTTTCAACAGGCGATCGAGTTCCGAAGCTGCCGCTTCGTCGAGCGTGTCGGCCACATACCTCTCGAAGAGCTCCTTGCGTGTCATGAATCCGGCCGGAAGCAATCAGGCCCGCTCTCGACGCTGTCCGCGAGAGTCCGTCAAAGACCCGCCTGATTGTTAATCGCCGTCATTCTGCGCCTCATGTCCCGCGGGCACAACCCAATTCGCGCTGGAGCCGGCGGAGTTTTTGGACCGGCGCGGGTGGATTGCCGCTTGCGTGGGCTGCCTGCCGCCGCCACCCTTTCCCCGCCGCTCCGGCAGTTCCGGAATCGCCCGATGAGTTTTCCGCCGCGCCTCAACGGCATTTTTGCATCGCGCACCGCCGCCGGGGCTCTTTTCCTGTTGGCGACGGCGCTATTCCTGATCCGCCTTGCGGCGCCCTCGGATCTTCGGGACAACGACCAGGAGCGTCCCGCGGCCTACGCCATGGACATCCTCCGGAACGGCCGCTGGGTGGTGCAGTCGGACCACAACGGTGAGGTGATGTCGAAGCCTCCGCTCTCGACCTGGCTGACGGCCGTGCCTGCCCTGCCCTTCGGGCGGCTGAATCTGTTTCTGCTGTATCTGCCCTCTTTTCTAGCGGTGGTTGCGACGGTCCTTCTCATGCACCGGGCCGGGGAGCGCCGGCTCGGCCCCGAGGCGGGTTTTCTGGCGGCGGTGCTGTTCCTTTGCTCGATGGTGGCGCTCAAGGAGGTGGCGCTTTCCCGGGCCGATCCGGTCTTCTCGGTTCTTGTCTTTGGATCCGCCCTCGTGGCGTTTCGGGCATGGAATGGTGAGTGTTCGTGGACCCCGTTCTGGTTGCTCGCGGCTGCCGGCACTCTCACCAAGGGGCCTTTGGGCGTTCCCCTCGCCTTGGGCGGGTTGCTGGCATTCCTCGGCGAACGCCCGCGGCGCAACCCACTTCGCGGCAACCACCTTCCGGGCCTTCTCATCTTCCTTGTCCTCACGCTTGGCTGGTTCGGGCTCGCATGCCTTGCCGAGGGTCACCGCGTCGCGGAAAAGATGATTTTCCGCGAACTCGTGGGCCATGCCGTCAAGGATTCGCCGGATGGTTTTGAATTCGCACAGCTCGCAAAGCCCACCCTTTATTTTTTCAGCCGCTTTGCGCCATGGAGTCTGCTTGCGGCGGCCGGGATCGTCTTTGCTCTTCGTCGCGCCCGGTCCGGGAGCGATCCGACGGAGATGCGGTTCCGGAGGTTTCTTGCGGCGCAGGTGCTTTTTGGTCTCGGGTTGTTTTCGTTGTCTCCGCACCAGCGCCCTGATCATCTGATGCCGCTCGTTCCCTCCGCGGCGCTGCTTGCCGGTCACACTGCGGCTCGTTTCGTTGGGGGATGGCCCCCCGCCCGCCTTCGCGCCGCCCTTGCGGCCCTTGTCCTCTTCTTCCTTGCCAGCGTGGCCATCTGGGGATTTTTCATCCGTGCCAAGGCCGCGCCGGTCCGGGAGACGGCGGCCCTGCGCGACATCGCCACCGGGATCCGGCAGGACTACGGCCCGCGATTCGCGCCGGAGTTCGTCGAGGCGCCCTACGCGTTCCAGTTCTTTCTCGGCACCATGAAGACCGAACTCCGGCCGGACATCGCGGCCGGACTCCTCGCCTCCAAACAGAAGAGCGGCGACCCGTTCTTCATCATTACCGAAGATCCGGAAGCGATCGGGAAACACCTCCCTTCCGGCGGCTCGCTCCACCGGCTCCGGCAGTGGCGCCTGCCCGGCGGAAGCCTCTGGCTCGTCTCCAACCATGAAGCCCTCCCCCGGAGTCCTTGAAAACCATGGGGGCCTGTTGCACCGCGCCCGTCCGGGGGTTGAAGAGCGTTGAAGGCTTGCGCAAGCCATCCCGGTCTTCCGGCTGTCCCGGCGCTTGCCACCTGCCGTCTTTTGCTTGAGTCTGCCGGGCGCGTGATGTCATCCCGGCTTGGTGTTCTCCTGCTCGTTTCCGGGCCGTCCGGCGCCGGCAAGAGCACCCTTTGCCGGGCCCTTGCGGAGGAGGGGGAGGTGCGCTTTTCGATTTCCTGCACGACCAGAGCTGCCCGCCCCGGCGAATCCCACGGGCGGGAATACTTCTTCCTCTCCCCCGAAGAATTCCGCCGTGAAGCTGCCGCCGGGAACTTCCTCGAACACGCCGAGGTCCATGGGCATCACTACGGGACTCTCAAATCCCAAGTGCTCGCGTTTCTCGAGAACGGCGAAGATGTCGTGATGGACATCGATGTGCAGGGCGCGGCCCAGATCCGCTCCTGCGACCACCCCGTGATCCGCAAGTGCCTTGTGGACCTCTTCGTGATGCCCGCCAGCGAAGATGATCTCCGCCGGCGCCTCGCGGGCCGCGGCACGGACAGCGAGGAAGTCATCGCCCTCCGCCTGCGCAACGCCCTTGCCGAGATGCGTCATTGGAAGTCCTACTCTTACTGTCTCACCTCCAGCGCCCGCGAACGCGACCTTCTTCACTTTCGCTCTCTCCTGCTTGCGGAGCGCCTTCGAACGTCCCGCCTCAAGTCATAGCCCTTTCGGGGCTTTCGGGGCTTGTGGTGATTGTTGGTTGCCGACGGGCGGTTTTTGATTTTTGAAGTGGCGGAGCATGAACGAACACACGAACGCGTCGGGACCGGGGTTTCCCGGGGCCTGTCCCTTTCCGATCGAGAACTACCCGACGGTGCAGATGGCGCACGGCGGCGGGGGCCGGTTGATGGGGCAGTTGATCGAGCGGATGTTTCTGGCGGCCTTCGGGGCGCCGGCGCCGGGCGACCAACATGACGCGGCGGTGCTGGGCGGGGCCGGATCGCGGCTGGCCTTCACCACGGATTCGTACGTGGTGCGTCCGATGTTCTTCCCCGGAGGCGATCTGGGATCGCTGGCGGTGCATGGGACGGTGAACGACCTCGCGATGGCGGGCGCCCGGCCGGCGGGCCTCAGTGCCGCCTTCATCCTCGAAGAGGGCCTCCCGATGGAAACGCTCTGGCAGATCGTCGCCTCGATGGCCGCGGCGGCCGAAGCAGCCGGCGTGCCGGTCGTGACCGGTGACACGAAGGTGGTCGATCGCGGCAAGGGTGACGGCGTCTTCATCAACACCGCCGGAGTGGGATGGATCGCGCACGAGCGACAAATCGCGCCGGGACAGGTGCAACCGGGGGACGCCGTGATCGTCAGCGGCGACCTCGGCCGGCACGGGATGGCGGTCATGGCGCAGCGTGAGGGGCTCGAATTCGAAAGCGAGATCACGAGCGACTCGGCGAGCGTCGTGGAGCCCGCGCTGGCATTGATCGAGGCGGGTCTCGAGGTCCATTGCATGCGGGATCTGACCCGGGGGGGGCTCACGGCCGCCCTGAATGAGATCGCGGCAGCGGCAAGGGCCGGGATCGAGATCTCGGAGGCGTCCATCCCGGTGCGGGACGATGTGAGGGCGGCCTGCGAGTTCCTCGGGCTGGAGCCGATGCAGGTGGCGTGCGAGGGGCGGTTTGCGGTGTTCGTGCCGGGCGCGGAAGCGGACCGGGCGGTGGAAGTGATGCGCGGTTTCCCGGTGAGCGCGGAGGCGGGGATGATCGGCGAGGTGACCGGCAAGGGTGACGGACGGGTGATCCTTGCCAGCCGCATCGGGGCGAAGCGCATCGTGGACCTCCCGGCGGGCGAGCAGCTCCCGCGGATTTGTTAATCCCGGGGCTCGATCGAGAGCCCGTCGGCGCGTTTCTCGCGCCCGGCCTGTTTGCGTTTCCGGTCGAAGGCGAGCAGGTCGCGGCCGATGGCGCGGCTGAGATCGGACAAGGCGCGGCTCATGGCATCGGCGATGGCGGGGGGGGCGGGGTTGGCGACCCTCGTCGTGACGGAGCGCGAAACGGTGTGCGGGTGCAGTCCGGCCTCCCTCGGGGCGCTCAGGGTATAGCTGGCATCGAGACGGACGAGCCCGTCGACGGCCGGCTCGAAGCGCCGGAGCACGAGGGTCACCTTGAAGTCGTGTTCCGGAGGGTCGACGGCCGGGTAGGGAGCGATGCCGGGGCTCCCAAGGAGATGGGCAAGGTTGGCGGCCACCACGCGGGCCACGCCCCGGTCGAGATTCTCGGCCCAGACATGGAATTCGTTCAGTTCGAGGTTGTGCTGCGGTCCGGCCACGGCGATCTCCTCGCGGTTGAGGTATTCGGGAATGGTGACCGGTCCCACGAGGACCACGAGTCCGGCCCGGCCGGCCAGACGGGTGGTGTCCAGATTCCTGAGAACGTAATACTCGGTGGGATCGTCGACCGGCGTGACGAGCGTGCAGCCCGCCCCGGCCGCCGCCACCAGCGTGAGGATCCACAAGGAGCGTGGGAGGGAGGTGCGCTGCGTCTGATTGGACGGCTTCATGATGCGATAGCGGGAGTGGGACGAAGGGTGCGGGAGGCGAGGTGAATCGAGGCCCGTGCTTCACGGTTTCTTTTTTCCGGTCAGGAGGGCGTTGGGGTTGCGGCGGAGGAACTCGGCCAATTCCTTGATCGAGGCGGCGGCGTCTTCGAGGTCGGCGAGGGTGCGTTTGAGCTGGATGGCGGTGGGGGCGTCGGGTTCGGTGAAGCGGGCGATGTTGGCGGCGGCGGCATCGAGGGAATGGAGGGCCTTGTTGGCGCTTTGAAGGGCATCCTGCAAGCCCCTTGCGTCGATGGCGGCGACGAGGTTCTTCAGTTCGACGAGGGTTTCGTTGAGGTTGCCCACGACTTTGCCGAGGCGGTCGTCGGCGATGGCCTTGTTGACGTTTTCGGCGAGGGCGTCGATTTTCCGGATTGCCCCGTTGGCGGATTCGAGGGTGGCGGAAGCGCCCTTGCTCATTGATTCGAGGTCGAGTTCGGTGATTTTGGCGTCGAGGTTGACGAGGAGGTCCGTGATGCGGTCGAGGATGTCTCCGAGGTCGGCGCGGCCGAGTTCTTCGACGCTGGCGGCGATGACGTCGAGCACCTGCTGGATTTGGCTCTTGACGGTCGGTATTTGGGGCAGGTCCTGAACGGTCGGGCCAGGGAAGATGTATCCGCCCTGCTCGTCGGGAAGATAGTCGAGATCGACGTAGAGCTGTCCGGTGAGGGCGCTCTGGTTCATCAGGCGGGCCCGGAGGCCGCTTTCGATGGCTTCCGCGATCGACTCGCGGGAGAGGATGGGTTCATCCCGGTCGTAGTCGGCGGAGAGGGCTGCGATGCGATCCGCGGAGAGTTCGATCACCACCGGGATGACTTTTTGGTCGGTTACGGGGTCGAACTGGACGTACATGCGGTCCACACTACCGATCTTGACGCCGCCGAGGCGGACTTCGGAGCCTTCCTGGAGGCCGTTGGCGCTGGTCTGGAAGTAGACGACGAACTTGCGTTGTGTTTCGAGAAAGCGGCCGGTTCCCAGCAGGACCAATCCGACGATAACGAGCACGAGGGCGCCGGACACGAACATGCCGACGGCGGTGGGACTGACTTTCTTGCTCATGAGGAGACGGAGTGCGGGTCGGGGTTGGCGTGATCGGAGGAGCCGCGGTTCAGGAACAGCCGGATCCGGTCGTTCTGGCAATGATCGCGAAGGTGCTTTGGGTTGCCCACCGCCCCCTGGGTTCTTGTTTCGACATCGAGAAACACCGAATTGTTGGCCACCGCGAAGATGCTGGCAAGCTCGTGGGTGACGATGACGACCGTCGAGCCGAGGCTGTCGCGCAGGTGCAGGATGAGGTCATCGAGCCGCCGGGCGCTCAGCGGGTCCAGTCCGGCGGATGGTTCGTCGAGGAACAGAACCTCGGGGTCGAGCGCCATGGCTCGCGCGATGCCGGCTCGTTTCCGCATCCCGCCGCTGATCTCGGAGGGGTGGAAATCCTCGAAACCGCCGAGACCGACCAGCGACAACTTGTAGGTGGCGATCTCCCGGACCCGGGCGCGGTCGAGCCGCGTGTATTGCTCGATGGGAAGGGAGACATTCTCGGCGAGGGTGAGCGAACTCCACAGGGCGCCGGATTGGTACATCACGCCGAACCGGCGAAGCATCTCTTCGCGGAGCCCGGAATCGGCGCGGGTGAAGGAACGCCCGTCGTAGAAGATTTCCCCCGCGGCCGGTTCCTTGAGACCGATGAGATGCCGCATGAGGGTGCTCTTGCCGCAGCCTGAACCGCCCATGATCACGAAGACGTCCCGGCGGTTGACGGTGAATTCCAGATCGCGCATCAGGACGAAGGATCCGTAGGCCATGGTCAGGTTCCGGACCTCGATGTGGGGTTCTGGGTGCGGGTCGCTCATGGGGCGATCAGATGCCGAGGAGGGTCGTGATGATGGCGAAGACGGAATCGGCGACGATGATGGCGGTGATCGAGACCACCACGGCGGAAGTGGCGGCGGTTCCGACGGCGGAGGCGCTGGAGCCGCTCTGCATGCCGCGGAGGCAGCCGGCGCCGGCGATGAGGATTCCGAAAAGGACGCTCTTGCCGATGCCGAGGGCGAGCGACTGGAAGTCGAGCGCTTCGAGGGTCTGGGAGAGATACTGTTTGGTGGAGATATTGAATCCAAGGCACACGAGCATTCCGCCCGTCATACCGACGACGTTCGCGTAGACGGTGAGCAGGGGCATCATGACGACAAGGGCCAGCATGCGTGGAAGGACGAGGAAATCGATCGGCGGGAACCCGAACGTTTTGAGGGCGTCGATTTCCTCGTTGACCTTCATGCTGCCGATCTGGGCGGCGAAGGCGGCGCCGGTGCGGCCGCTCATGATGATGCCGGTCATGAGGGCGCCCATCTCGCGGGCCATTGCGATGGCCACGAGGTTGGCGACGTAGATGGTGGCGCCGAAATCAGCCATTTGATAGGCCCCGACGAAGGCGAAGATCATCCCGACCAGGACCGAGATGAGGGTCACGATGGGCAGGGCTTCGGCGCCGCACTCCTGCATGATCACCCAGAGGTCACGCCGGCGGAAGCGGGCCCGGCCCCTCAAGAGGCGGCCAAACGAGAAGAGGCATTCGCCGAGAAACTGGAAGAGGTCGTGAAACTCGTCGATGAGGTCGAGGCTGGCTTGCCCGACGCTGTAGAAGAAATCCCGCTCGCGGCTCATGGTGTGGGTGTCGCGCTTTTCCGGGACGGCCAGCGCCATGGCGAGAAGCTCCCGGACGTCTTCCGGAAGCGCGTCCCGGTCGAAGGAGATGTCGTGTTCCGCGCAGTAACGGTGGAGGTGGAGGAGGAGGCTGACGAGGCTGGAGTCGAACTGGTCGAGGCCGGTGGTCTCGAAAGTGATCCGGGCCGGACGGCTTCCGTTGGCGAGCTGGGGTGCGACATCCTCGAATCCGGGCGGGTCGTGCCGAAGGCTCCAGCATCCCCGGAGGATGAGCGCGAGGGTCTCATCGTCTCGCCACGAGCTTGCAAGAAGAGGTGATGGAGACGACGGCATGAGGCGTGTCGCGTGGGGACGGCTTAGATTCCGGCGTGTTCGCGGCGGAAGGAACTGGGGGTGGTCCCGGCGACATTGCGAAAGGCCCGGATGAAGTTGTTGGGGACGGAATAGCCGAGGAGGCTGGAAATGTCCTTGATGGCAAGGGCGGGGTTGCGGAGGAGGCTCTGGGCCGCCTGGTAACGGACCCGTTCCACGAGTTCGCGGTAGGTGACCCCCTCTTCCGCAAGTCGCCGGAAGAGGGTGGCGCGGCTCATTCCCGACATTTCGGCGGCCTCGTTGACGCTCGGAGGACCGTAATGCGGCAGGAGGGTGGCGATCACCACGCGCAACGAGTCCGAAAGGCGGCCCGAACGCGGCAGGGGAATCAGGTCGTCAAAGGGGGTCGACCAGCAGTTTTCATCCTCGTGCAGGGGACGGCTCAAAAGGGAGGCGGAAATCAGGAGGCCTGCTTCCGAGGCGTTGTATCGGAAACTGGTGCGCTTGAAGCAGGGGAGGGCTTCGATGGCCCGGACCCGGCCGGTCTGGAGGCTTGCCACCGAAGGGTTCCATTCCGGACCGGCCGCGAGACGCACAATCTCGATGAGGAACTTCAACATGGCATGATCGGCGGGACGGCAGGTTCTCCTGTAGGACTCGATTCCGATCCAGGCGGAGTCACCTTGGCGTTGAATCCGCAGGGAGTTGCCCTGTGCGACATCGCGGAGGGCGCGGCGGGCAAATCGGAGGGCGTCGAAGAGGGTGGCGGCTTGCATCAAGCGAAGGCCGAACGGCCCGGTATGGGCCAGATCGAGGTGATCTCCCATGAGGAAACCAAGGGTTTCGATGCCTTCGCTGGTTTCCACGTCTTCGAGGAAGGCCCAGATGCGCTGGCGCTTGGGAAGCGGGGCGTAGGGCTGATCCGGGAGATCCCGCGGAATGCGATTCCGCTCGAGGTAGGGGGACATCTTGACTCCCCGCTCCCGAAGCGCGACCAAGGCCGGGCGTAAAACGCTTGCCTGCGTGAGTTCGAGTGGATTCATCCGCGGTTTGAGAAAGGTGGCCGATGGTGGAAAAGATGCAAGTGGAGGCGAAAAATGGCGTCCGGCGGCACGCGGCGTCTCGGGGGAGGGCATCCCGGAGCTGGGAATCCGCTCTGGACCCGATGCCGGGGGGCGTGCAACCAACTGATAGGCCGTCATTTTTGCGCATCCCGGAAGGCGGTGGTAGTGGTGCACATCTTGAATTTCCTCCTGAAAAAACCTCAATCCCCCCCGACTGCAGGCGCGTTGGAGAGACTCTCCGGGCATTGCCCGAAGCGTTTCATCCAGCGGGAGTTTTTTGGTGTTTCGCTTCCGCCGGCGACGTGATGTGGTTGGAATTTTCGGAGGAAATAAAAGACCCCCCCATGCCGTCCGTCGCGGGTTTTTCCGCGGGACGGCGCAGCCGGGGCGGCAGTCTTCGGTGCTGGCTGTCGCCCCGGTCTTGGTTTTGTCAGACTTTCTGGTCGGTGGAACGCAGGACGATGTCGCCGACTTCGACGTGGGGCGGGGCTTCGAGGATGTGGACTTCAGGAATGCGGCCGATTTGCCGGCAAAGCCCGTAGACCGAGGCGCCCCGGGCGAGCAGGGCCTCCGCCACGGCGTAGCCGATTCCGCTGGAGGCGCCGGTCACGAGGGCGGTCTTTCCTTGCAGCGTGTCCATGGCGGGGAGCCTCGACGCTCTGGCGTCCGGAGTCGAGGACGGAAGCCGTTTGGGGCGGTCACGCGGGGGACTCGAAGAGGCGGCGGATGTCGGGAAGCTGGGCGGCGTTCTTCGCGGGCTGCGCGGAGATGACGCGGCCGTCACGAAAGAGGAAAGCCCCGGGCATCTGGAGGCCGTCGCCCGCAAGGTGGCCGGCCCGGCACCCGCTGAAGAAAGCCGCGAAACCCTTGATCCAGACGATGGGTCCGAGAAGCTCCCAGAAGTTCGCCTTGCGAAGGCCGAAGGCGCGGTAGAGTTCGCAGGAGGGATCGGAGATCCGCGCCACATCGTCCTTGTGGCGCACGTGTTTTCGTCCTTCTCCCCGGTCGAGCATGTGGACGAGCACGAGCCGGCCGCCGCGGGATTCGGCGTCTTCGCGGATCTGCTCGAGGTGGCGCAGGAACTGGCGGGTGAAGGTGCACCCGAAGTGGCGCAGGAAGACCATGGCAAGGGTGCGATCACGGGACGCCTCGGCGAGGGACTCTCCGGTCGAGAGCTGGAAACGCGCGGCGGCCTCCTCGATGGTGAGGGGGGCGGTCCCGGCCGGCGGCCGGCCAAGGTGAGCCCGGGTCGCGGCCCAGAGGATCATCGCGAACGGAACGATCCACACGGCATGGCTGGTCAGGGCGATCCACATCGCCGGGAGCGGCAGGGCGCCGCTGGACACGGCGCCGAGCAGGCCGAGGGCACAGAAGGTCTTGCCGAGGAAGCCAACCAGCACGATCAGCCAGTGCCGGACCGGATCGCGAGCCGCGATCAGGTACCCGATTCCGAGCACGCCGAGGATGATGGCGACGCCTTGCAGACGCATCGGACATGCGGGATCGATGATTCCGAGCCATGCGCACCATGCGGAAGGTTGCAGGGCGGACCAGCTGGCGAAGCCGAGGTTGTAGAATCCGGCTGCCGCGAGGACGAGAGGCATCCACGGACGAGGCCGGCACCACGCGCTGCTGCAGGACTTCGGCATGGGGGGAGGTTAGAACAAAACGTGACGGGCGCAACTGCCTGCCGGAACGCGGCTTGCGGCCCGGCACGGAGGCCGCTACAACCCCGCCATGCGATCGTTGACGGGGCTGCAGCCGAGCGGAAAACTGCACTTGGGAAACTACTTCGGCGCGATGCGTCCCGCCGTCGAGCTGCAGGAGGAAGGGGAGGGGTTCTACTTCATCGCGGATTACCATGCCATGACATCGACGCACGACCCGGAGGAACTGCGTCGCAACGTGCGCGAGCTGGCGGTCGATTTTCTGGCCTGCGGGCTGGACCCGAAGAAGTCCGTGTTCTGGCGACAAAGCGACGTGCCGGAAGTCAACGAGCTGACGTGGATTCTCTCGACGGTCTGTCCGATGGGGCTCCTCGAGCGGTGTCATTCCTACAAGGACAAGATTGCGCGGGGAGCGGCGGCGACCCATGCCCTGTTTGCGTATCCGGTTCTCATGGCGGCCGACATCTTGCTTTATGATTCGGACGTGGTGCCGGTGGGCGACGACCAGAAGCAGCACCTCGAGGTGACGCGGGACCTTGCGATCAAGATGAACGAACGCTACGGCGAGGGCACCCTGAAACTGCCTGAACCGCGGATTCGGGAGGCGGTGGCCAAAGTTCCCGGTCTCGACGGCCAGAAGATGAGCAAAACCTACAACAACGCCCTCCCGATATTCGGGGACGAGAAGGCGCTGCGCAAGCTGGTGATGCGCATTGTGACGGACTCCACCCCCGTCGAGGCCCCGAAACCCGTCGAGGGCTCCGTGATCCTCGACCTGCACAGGCTGTTGGCGAACCCGGAGAAGCACGCAGCCATGGAAGCCGGCTTCCGCGCCGGAGGGATCGGCTATGGCGAGTTCAAAAAGTGGCTCTGGGAAGCTTATTGGGAGTATTTCGCCCCGATGCGGGAAAGACGGGCGGAGGTGCTCGCTGATCCGGGATACGTGGACCGCGTCCTTGAGGCGGGGGCGGCTCGCGCCCGCGAGGAAGCCTCAGGCGTCCTGAAACGGGTCCGGAAAGCTGTGGGGCTGGCTTAGAATCCTCCAAAGCTTGACCTTTTCGATTTGACCTAATGGGAAGATCGTTAGAGAGTAGGGCAGGAAAACTGAAATTGAGGAGGAGAGGTGCAAAGCGACCTACTGCACACGGAGAAGATATTGGCGGACCGGAAGGTTTTCTTTTTGGACCTCAAGGAGAACGCCAGGGGCAAGGTGGTGAAGATCACGGAGGACGTCGGGGGCAATCGCGACACGATCATGGTGCCCGCCGAGATCCTGGGTGATTTCATTGCGGCGCTGCACGACATCCAGCACACCGCCAACGAGAAATAAGGCGGCGGATCAGCCGATTTCGTCGCCGAACTCGCTGTCGGCGGTCTCGTCGAAGTCGACCTCGCGGACCCGTTTGCGGTCGCGGAGGGCCTCGACGTGGCGCCGGATTTTTTCGCGGACTTCGGCCGCGTCGCTGACCGCCTTGAGGACGGGACGGGGGTGGGTGCGGTCGGAGGTTTCGAGTGCGATATTTCCCAGCCCGAAGAGGCGAAGCAGGAGGGGACGCTCGATGCGGGAATCCTTGACCCGGTAAAGTTCAAGTTCGTCGATGTCCTGGTGCAGGACCCCTTCGAACATTCGGAGCCGTTCGGTGGTGAGTTCATACACCTGGCAGCGCACTTCGAGGTATTTCCACGCCGCAAAAAGAACGGGGAGAATCACCCCGAGGGCAATGTATCCCGAAAACGCGACGGCGAGGACGACCAATCCGATCGCCAGCACGAAGGAGACCGCAAAAATCAAGGCGTTGAGAACCTGGGACGGGCTGTCTTTCCAAACCGATTTCTCCTCCTCCGGCTCGCGAGTGCTCACGGCCGGGAGTGTTGCCGGATTTCCGGTCGCAGGCAAGTCCCGGTCAACGTTGAGCCGGGTTTTTGATCACCTTTTTCCTGAAAGGCGGCCCGGAGGCTGTTAGATCGGTTTTCCGGGGCCGGTTTGACTTGCGATGGCCGCTTGCTACGGATTGGCGGTCTCCTTGGGGAGGGGGACGGGCGTGGGGGGATTGGTGGAGGTATCGTATGCGTTTTCGAATCCGAGCTTGCCGAGGGAGCTTTTGTCGAGAGCCTGGGCGCTTCCGTCGAGGAAGACGGCGTTGGCCTTGTTTCGGTGGCGCAGGGCGACGAGGTCGTTTTCGTTGAGGATTCGGAAGATCTGCTCGCCGTCGCTGTTCGAGGAATCGAGGAAAAGCGGGTAACGGGCCGGATCATCCACGGTCGGGATGATGAGGGTTGCGAGGGTGGCGCTCTGGCCGCCCTCGGTTTCGACCGTTTCGGTGGACCAGGTTGCGCCAGCCAATTCGCTGTCGTTGAAGTTGAGTCCGTAGCAGTTTTCGTGGGCCACTTCCGGCTCCGGGGCGCTGGGGCAGAACAGGAGGCGTTCCATGCCCTCGAAATGGGCGCTGTAAGGTTCGCGCGGGAGTTCCAACCGGTCGGCGAGGATGAAGTAGGGCCGGAAGTCCAACATTCCTTCCCCCTCCTTGAAGGCGCGGATGCGGCTGTTGTTCTCGTTCGCCGCGGTCGTCATCAGGGTGCCGCACTGCCGGAGGCGATTCAGGCATTCCGTGGCCCGCGCGGCCGCAATCATCCGGGTCGACAAAGTGAAGGCCAAAGACGCCAGAACCACGATCATGCCGATCACCACCAGCAGTTCGACCAGAGTGAAACCGCTCCGTGACCGGGGACGGCGGGAATCATTCAGGGAGAGTAACATGGGAGAAGATAGCACAACGCCGGTTTCTACAAACCAAAACGGGAGAAGGCAACGTCGTTCTCCCGCCATCCGTGGCCTGACCCCGGCCTTCCGGTTTTGCGCTTTGCGGCGCCGGCTCAGTTGGTTTCGACTTTGAGGGTGGCTTCCGGCGACCGGGCGAGGTGGCGCATTTTCGCGCGGAGTTCGCGGTTTCGTTCGAGCGCGGTGCGGCCTTCGCCGCCCATCATGTCCTGCATGGCGGACTCGATTTCCTGCTCGAAGGCGATCCGGCCGGCTTCGTCGGCTTCGACCGTCTCGACATCGACGCCCATTGCGGCAGTGGCCTCGCGGATCTGATCTCCCCGCCCGGCGACTTTGCCGAGGGCATGGTCGTAGGTGTCGACGACCTCGGTGAGACTGGCGGGGTCGTTGCCCGTGGCGACCGACCGGATATTGCCCGCAAGCTCGTGGACGAACCGCTGAGCCGGCTCGGAGCTCTGGTACCATGCGAACGCTCCTCCGGCGCCTCCAAGAAGACAGGAAACAAGGAAGATATTGATCGCAAGTTTCCGGCGGGAGCGTTTCTTGTCACGCGCCATGAAGGCCTGCTCCATCTGCTGGTCGACCTCCGACCAGTCGACTATCGAGGTGTCTGCCGGGTTTTCGAAAGGATTGGGGGGTGTTGCGTCGCCGGCTGCGCCGGAAGCGTTCCCGCCGGCTGGAGGCAGGGCGGCTGCGCCGCCGATTTCTGCCGCCGGAGAGCTGGTCGTGTTCATCTCCTGATTCGCCTTTCGGTCAGGCTCCGCGGAAGCTGCCGCATCCGGCCGCCCGTCGTGCGCTCCTGCGGCTGCCTCGATCGCCGCCATCACCTTTTCATGCCCCGGTGGAGTTTGGCTCATTCCAACCTCGTGTCGAATGGGGCGGCGATTTATTCAATATTCCTTGATAGTCACCATGGGACGATTGCCTGTTGGAGGGGTGATCTACGGCAGCAGATCCGCCATCAGGATTTGTTCCTGGGTCCCTCCGGGCGGGGAGAGACGGAGTCCTGAACGGAGGACGAGAGACATGGCGTGCTCAGCTCGTACCAAGAAAGGCGTGGTCGAGGGGGCAGAGGGCTCGTTTCCCGCTGCGGGAGGTCAAGGTCACGCCGTCTTTGGTGCGGCGGATGGATTGCACCACGTCGAACCCGGCCGGGATGGGGGTCACGGCCATGATGTAGCTTACCACGAGGGGGGACTTTTCCCGCAGGCGCAGGGAGGTGGGGATGCCCATTTGGCTGACCGGATTGGGGCGGGCGGACTCTGCGAGGCCGTCGGCGAAGTGGGCCGTCGCGTCTTCGACGCCGAGGACGCGGCGATGGCGGCCGTTCCACGGCGGGTAGTGCCGTCCGCCGTTGGAGATCCAGAGGATGGTGCTTGCGAGGATACGGGGGTCCTTCAGGGCGAACCACGCGTGGCGTTGTTTCGGGAACGCGACGGCGGACCAGGCGAAGTCGTCGGCGGCACGGTGGGAGCACATGACGAGATCCTCGAACCCCGGCCGGGCCGGATAACGGGTGAGGTCGGCGGTCCCTCCGTCGCGCAGCGGGACGCGCGCGAGGTTTTTGAACCGGGCGCCCGGTTTGAGGGAGGTGTATCCCCCCTCGGCGGGCGATTCGAACCCGCCGGGGCATACCTGGCCGAAGTGCATCCGGCTGGTGCTGATCCGGCCCGACCCCGATTCCGGGGGGAACTCGAGCATGGCGTGGTGCCCGAAGCACATTCGGCCCCGCATTCCGCTCACGGTGTGCCGGCAGTAGAGGGCGGTGTGACCGGGCACGAGGGAGATCTCTTTCGTGACGTGCCCTTTCCGGACGGCGGGATCGAGTTTGAGGCGGAGATGCGCGCCGCGGGCGTTTTCGCGGCGCCTCTCGAGGGTCCACACGGCGTTCGCGGTCTCGCCGTGCGGGGGGTGCGCTTCACCCGAACAGGAGCGGGTGTTGGCCCCGAAGGGCAGGCAGAAGAAATCGCCGCGCAGCGACTTCAGGAGCTGGGGAGTGTCCGGCGGCAGGCGCTCTTCCGCCCACGGCGCCACCGGGAACGGTTGGACCTTGCGGCGCGGCAACTGGAAAGTCACCGGCCCAAGGTGCCCTCCGGCCCGCGTGACGAAGGCCTCGACGCGGTCTGATTCAATCCGCCAAGATGGCTGCCCGAGGATCCTGACAGGTTTCATGTCGATCGGTTCGAGGCCATGCTAGTCCTTGAGCCCGGCGAGGAGGGCCTTGAGTTCCTTTTCCGCCGTGGTGCGCCATTCGAGGGCCTGATTTGCGGCGGGCCGATGGAAACCCGAAAACGCTCGGGTCTGCAGGTCGCGGATCTGCTCGGACGAGGCGCGGGCCACAATGTTGTAGACCTTTGCGATTTGCTTCTTGACGTCGACCACCGAGGCCCGGCCGCCTTTCTCCCGGAGCCATTCGTCCAGATCGAAGAGGGCCCGGACCGCCGGCATGGCGTGGTGCGCCCTGAGAAGCTCGCGGGCCGAGGTCCCGGAGGGAACCGGGGCGTCGAAGGCCACTCCGGCCACCGTGGGGCGGACCGCCGTGAAGGCATGCAGGAGGCGGGTCAGGGTGTTGGCATCTTCGATGACCTTGCCTTCTTCGAGGAAGCTTCCGATGGGAATGGGATTCCAGTCGATCTGGCGGTCGAGCCGGCAGACCATGCGACGCACTCTGCGATAAGAAGCACGCCGGAAGTCGTCCCAGAGTTCCTCGTCGGCTTCCGCCGGCTCGACGATGAGGCCGAGCAATCCCCCGGACTCGCCGTGGAAGACGGGCGTGCCCGGCGGACAGGCGCTGAGGCGCGAGTCCGCCTGCAAGAGAGCGGCCTCCGCCCGGTAGGAGCGCCCTTCGACGATCTCCTCGTCTTCGTTGATTCCGAGCAAGGGAACGCGGGAGCTGAGTTCGGCCGGGTCCGCGGGCGCCAGTTTCGTGTCGGCGGCGCCAGTCACCTCGAGGCGGGCGAGGCCGGCGTCGGCCGCCACTTCGAAGACGCCGAAGTCGTCGAGGGATGACCCGCCGGCGGCGAGGTCGAGTTCCTTGTTGCCGTCAAGAACGCTGGCGGGGACGTAGATCCATGTCTTGCCATCCGCCTTGACGAGGACGCCGTGTCCGGAAGATTGGTCTCCCTTGACGGTGACGAGGGCTTCGAGGGACTTCGAAACGGCCTGGCGGGCGGTTTCCTGTTTTTCCTTTCGGCTTGGTTCGGTCTCGCGGGCGGCTTCCTCGCGGCGTTCCTTTTCATGGTAGCGTTCGAGGGAGCGTTCGACCTTGGCGAGTTTCGAACCCAGCTCGCGCACCTTGCGGTTGGCTTCGCGCAGGGAGGCTTGGAGTTCCTTGTTCTTCTTTTCGATTCTCTCGCCGGTCCGCTTGCTGCTGTCGAGATGGTCCTTGAGGATTTCGTTTTGTTCCTTGAGGCGCTCGATCTCGATCTGTTGGTCCTCGTTTTCGACGCAGGAGGCGAGGCTGCATAACGCCGCCGCCGTGGCGGCCGCCGCCGCCATCCGGACGATGATCATCTTCATGCTTCCAGTGTCCATTGCGGGCCCGCGAACGCAAGGCCGATCCGCCTCGACGGGGATGACTTTTCACCCTTCGAAATAGGTGTAGCCCTGCAGCGAGCTGCGGAAGGCGGCCATGACCTCCCGGCGCTGGGCGGGGGTGATGTTGCCGGCGTGAACGGCGCGTTCCGCGAAGTGCCGGAACCGGTCCTCGAGATCCTTCGGCTCGTATTCGACGTAGGAGAGGACGTCGGCCACCGAGTCGCCCTCGACCTCGCGGGTGAAGACCGGTTCGCCGTGGTCGAGCCGGACCGAGACGACGTTCGGATCGCCGAGGAGGTTGTGGAGGTCGCCGAGCGTTTCCTGGTAGGCGCCGACGAGGAAGGCGCCAATGAGGTAATCGTCGCCCGGCCGTCGGCCATGCACCGGGAGATGCTGGCGCCTTTCCCCGCGGTCGACGAAGCGTTCGATTTTCCCGTCCGAGTCGCAGGTGATGTCGGAGAGCACGGCGTTCCGGTCCGGTTTCTCGAGATGGCGGTGCAGCGGCATGATCGGAAAGAGGTGATCGATCGCCCAGTTGTCCGGGAGGCTCTGGAAGACCGAGAAGTTGCCGTAGTAGAAGTCCGTGAGCTGGCCTTCGAGATGCTGCAGTTCCTCGGGAAGGTAAGTCAGCTGGCGCGCCTCCGCTGCAATGCGCGTGACGAGATGCCAGAATGTCTTCTCGCCGAGGGCACGATCGCGCAGGGTGACGTAGCCCAACTGGAAGAGCGTGCGAAGCTGGTCGCGATAGTAGAGGGCGTCGTTGTAACATTCCTGGAGGCCCCGGGGCGCGATGCGGCTTCGGATTTCCCACAGGTTGTGCAGCATCTCGTGCGAGTCCGGGGCGGGGGCTGGCGGCTCTTCGGGGTGGGCGTAACGCGTCACATCGAGGATGTCGAAGACCAGCACCGAGTAGTAGGCCACCATCGCGCGCCCCGATTCCGTGACGAGATCGGGATGGGGGATGCCCTTTTCGTCGCAGCCGGCCTGCACGATCTCGACGAGATTGACGGCGTATTCCTCGAGTTCGTAGTTGCACGACGAGGGGGAGTTGGTGTGGCTGCCGTCGTAATCGACGGCAAGCCCGCCGCCAAGATCGAGCAGCCCCATGGGTGCGCCCTCCTCCACGAGGTTCAGGTAGATCTGCACCGCCTCGCCGGCCGCTTCCCGGATGGCGAGGATGTTCGGGAGCTGAGAGCCCTGATGGTAGTGCAGGAGCCGCAGGCAGTCGAGGTATCCCTCGGCCTTGAGAAGGTCGAGAGCGTCGATGAGCTGAGCCGCAGTGAGCCCGAAGGTCGAACGCTCGCCGCCGGAAGCCGCCCACAATCCCTCCGACTTTGCGGAGAGTCGCATCCGCACGCCAAGGGCGGGCCGGATCCCGAGGGCCTTCGAGCGCGCGATCACCGCCGGAAGTTCGCCGGGCATCTCGATGACGAGGATCAGCTGCAGACCCATCCGGATCGCATACAGGGCGAGGTCGATGAAGGCGTCGTCCTTGTATCCGTTGCAGACGATGAACGCCTCGGGATCCTGCATGTATGCGAGGGCCGCCAGCAGTTCGGGCCGCGAACCGACCTCGAGGCCGTAATGGAACTGTCGCCCGAAGTCGGTCACCTCCTCGATCACCTGCTGCTGCTGGTTGACTTTGACCGGGTAGACGCCCCGGAACGCGCCGTTGTATCCGGCGGCTTCGATGGCCTTCCGGAACGAGCCGTTGAGGATTTCGATCTGCCGGTCGAGGAGGTCGCCGAATCGCAGCAGGATCGGCAGGGCGCGGCCCCGTTCGCGGAGGGAATCCACCAGCGGCTTGAGCGCGACGGGAACGGAACGCCCGTTTTCCGTGAGGTTCACGACCACCTCGCCGGATGCATTGATGTCAAAGTATCCCTTTCCCCAATGGTGGATTCCGTACAGTTCGCGAGCGTCGTCAATCGTCCAGGACATGGGATCTCAGGGTCGGCATGCGGGAGCCGGGCCGCAGGAAAGGGGATCATGCGGCGCCGCCCGGGCCCTTTTCAATCACACCAGGCGTCCCAAGGGGAATAACGATTCATTTCGGGATCAAAAAATCATGGGGGGCGCCGCTGCATGTTCAATCTCACAGCAACCGCTTCCCGCTTCACCCGGCTTTCCTTCGGTTGGATGGCGCCGGCCCCGGCGCCGTCAGGCCGCTCCGCGCTTTCGGGCCCTCCCGGCGCCCCGGCAGGTTGGAAACCTGCACCACTCCGCAAGGGCGTTGTGTTTTTTTTCTCGCCCCGGGGTTCCGGACTGCGAAAACTCCGGCACCGAATCCCATCACGTCCCCCCATGAGCGAGAACGAAGGCACACATTCCGGAAGCTGGGTATCCTACCGTCCCGAGATCGAGGTCCTTGATTGCACGATCCGGGACGGGGGGTTGATGAACAACA
>CAYPUM010000004.1:19764-25157 GCA_964413545.1 uncultured Roseibacillus sp.
CCATTTCGAGGATGGCGTGGTGCGGGCGGTTTACGACGCCTGCGTGGCCGGGGGCGTGGACTACATGGAGATCGGGTACAAGAACTCGAAGCGCCTCTTCAGCAAGGATGAATACGGCGCCTGGCGGCATTGTGACGAGGACGATGTCCGCCGCGTCGTCGGCGAGAACGACACCCCCCTGAAGATCTCGGTCATGGCGGACGCCGAAAAGAGCGATTACAAGACCGACATCCTGCCCCGGGAGCAAAGCGTCATCGATCTGATCCGCGTCGCGTGTTACATCCACCAGATCCCGTTGGCGCTCGACATGATCAAGGACGCCCACGACAAGGGGTATGAAACCACCCTGAACCTCATGTCGATCTCGGTGGTGCAGGAACACGAACTTGACGCCGCCCTCGAACTCTTCGCGAAGTCGGAGGCCCGCGCGGTCTATCTGGTCGACAGCTTCGGCCACCTCTACAGCGAGCAGGTTCGTTACCTGATCCGCAAATACCTCCAGTACGCCAAGCCGGCGGGCAAGGAGGTCGGGGTCCACGCTCACAACAACCTGCAACTGGCTTACGCCAACACCCTCGAAGGGGTCATCCAGGGCGCCAACATGCTCGATGCCACCATGGCCGGCCTCGGTCGCGGGGCGGGCAACTGCCCGATGGAGTTGCTGATCGGCTTTCTCCACAATCCGAAGTACCGGCTTCGCCCGATTCTGGATTGTGTCGAGAACCACATCGAGCCGATGCGCGAGAAGCTCAAGTGGGGGTTCGATCTGCCGTACCTTGTCACGGGCCTTCTCAACCAGCACCCGCGCGCCGCCATGAAGTTCAACGAGGCGGACCAGCGCGGCGACGTCCTCGAATTCTACGACAAGGCCTTGTCGGGGGAGTGAAGTAGCCTCAGCGCATCTCCTTGAAGGCGTTCTCGATGACGTTCGAGACGCGTTCGGAGACTTCCTCGAGACTCCCGCGGCCGTCGATGGGCGTCACGCCGTGGAGCTTCTCGTATTTCCTGATCACGGGGATGGTCTTGTTTTCGTGCTCCTCGAGGCGTCTGACGATTTTCGGGAGTTCCGAGTCGTAGGGCATGCAGCGGTCGGTCTTGCTGCGGGCCTCGAGCCTCGTGATCAGTTCGAGGGTGGGCACCTCGATTTCGAGGACGGTGTTGATCGCGGAGTCGTGTTTTCTGAGGAGGCCGTCGAGGATGTAGGATTGCACGAGGGTGCGCGGGAAGCCCTTGAAGATGTACCCCTTGACGCCGTTGCCGTTGCGCTGCCGGAGCTTCGCCTCGATCAGGGGGACCACGATCTCGTCCGGCACCAGTTGCCCGTTTTCGTAGAGTTCCCGCACTCTTCTCCCGGTCTCGGTGTCCTTCCTGATCTCCTCAGCCAGCATGCGGCCGGTGGCGATGAATTCGAGGCCGTGCTTCGCGGCCAGGGCCATCCCGAGCGAGCCCCGCCCGGAGCCGGGGTATCCGAAGAGCACGACGTTGAGAAGGCGCTTGCTCAGCTCTTCCGAAACCACCCTCTGGATCCGTCCCCGCACGTCCTCGACCGTCCCGGTTCCGTCGATCTCGTGGCAGATCCCCCGCTCCCGGTAGAAGTTCAGCACCGGCAGCGTCTTTTCGCGATACTCGCGCAGGCGATTGCGGATGACGGTCTCGTTGTCGTCGCTCCGCCCCGACGTCTTGCCGCGATCCAGCAGGCGCTGCACCGATTCCTCCTCCGGCACCTCGAGGCTGATCAAACAGTGCAGCGAAGTGTTCAGTTTGATCATCAGGCCTTCGAGGATGTAGGCTTGGATGTAGGTCCGCGGAAACCCGTCGAACAGGAACCCTCCGGCCTGCGGGTTCTCCGTGATGGTCTTCTCGATGATCTGCACGATGATCTCGTCCGGCACCAGACCCCCCGAGGCGATGATCTCCTTGGCCTCGAGGCCAAGCGGGGTCTCCTCCTTCAGCTCCTTGCGCAGGAGGTCCCCCGTCGAAATGTGGAAGAGCCTGTGCTTGTCGATCAGATCCTCCGCCTGGGTGCCTTTCCCCGCCCCCGGCGGCCCGAATAACGCGATGTTCAGCATGGTTCGTAGTGTCGTCTCAGCGCGGCGCGAAAGGGACCCCAGATCGGCCCCCGATTCAATCCCGAAAGCGCAAAGCTGCCAAAAAGCTGTTAAAATACAAACTGGTGAACCGCAATGAGTAGAAAATGCGAACGGATCGTTTGCTGGAGCGAAACCGACGGGGCTTTCGTCGTCGAAGTTCCCGAACTCCCCGGCTGCATGGCAGACGGCCGAACCTGCGTGGAGGCCGCCGAGAATGTGCAACTTGTCATTGAAGAATGGGTCGCAACCGCAATGCAACCCGGCCGGCCGATCCCGGAGCCGAAGGGCCGCCTCCCATACGCCTGAGGACCCCCTGCGATCAGTTCAGATACGCATAATGTTAACGAACCAACGGCTCACATTTTGAAGAGGATTTTTCCGCCGCGGGCTTCGCGGGCGGCGTGGGCGAGGGCTTCCCGGGCATGGTCGAGGGGGTAGGTGGCGGCGACCTTGACGCGGAGGGCGCCATGGCGGGCGAGGTCGACGAGGAACTCGAAGGTGTCGGCGCGTTCGCGGGGCGAGGCGTTGCGGAACCAGCGGGCGACCCAGAAGCCGTGGAAGCGGATGCCCTTGAAGATGAGGAGTCCGTTCGGGATGCGAAGGGGCTCTTTGGACATGGCGCCGTAGGTGACGAGGGTGCCGCCCGGAGCGAGGGCGTTGGCGAGGCGGACGGCGCTCTCGCCGCCCACGGCGTTGAGGCCCAGTCTCGGCGGGGCCTCCCCGGTGCGGGCCTTGATTTCGTCCGGGGCGTGGTCGTTGTCGAGCAGGACGGCGTCGGCGCCGGCCTCTTCGAGTTCCGGGATGAGTTCCTCGCGGCGCACGAGGTTGACGGTGTGGATGCCGAGGGACTTGCAGATGGCGATGACGGACCGTCCCACGCCGGAGTTGGCGGCGTTCTGGGCGAGCCAGTCGCCGGGCCGCAGGTTGGCGAAGCGGCGGACCATGCGCCAGGCGCTGGGGGGATTGATCATGAGCATGGCGGCCTGCTCGAGGTCGACGTCGGAGGGGATCTCGACGAGGCCGCCGGCGGGGACGATGCACTCTTTGCACCACGTTCCGGTGCCGGGCGGCACGAGGACGCGGGTTCCCTCGGCCGGGAGCTTGGCGCCCGGCCCGAGGGTGACCACCTCGCCGACGCCCTCGCCGCCGGGCACCCCCGGCAGGTCGGGCCGGATCGGGTATTTGCCCTCGATGACGTTCAGGTCGGAGGGGTTGATGGGGGCGGCGAGCATGCGGACGAGGGCCTCCCCTTCGCGCGGCTCGGGAAGCTGGCGGGACTCGACGCGCACCACCTCGGCGGGCGGTCCGTGTTCGTGGATGACGATGGCGGTGGTTTCGGTCACGGGGACTGCTTGCGGTTCGGAGTGCGTCCCGGACGTTGCGCTTCTTCTACCAGCGAGGCCCTGCCTCGCTAGTGGCTGCCGTGAGCGATGCGGGTGGTGCGGAGGTCGAAGGTCGCGTAGGCGGCGACGACCGCGAAGCAGATGAGAGGCACGATGTAGGAGACGGCCGGGTTGCTGTGGTCGATGATGGCGGCTTGGATCAGCGGGAAGAGCGCTCCGCCGAGGATCGCCATGACGAGGCCGGCGCCCCCGAACTTGGTGTCGTCGCCGAGGCCGAGCAGGGCGATGCCGTAGATGGTGGGAAACATCAGCGACATGCAGGCCGAGATGCCGACGAGGCAGATCACCCCGAAGAGGTTCGGAGAACTCATCACGATGATGCACAGCACCCCGGCGAGGAGAGCCAGGGCGAGAAGCATCCGGCTGGGGCGGATCACCCGCATCAGGGCGGTGCAGATGAAGCGCGACACGAGGAAGGCGAGCAGGGCGCAGATGTGGTAGATCCCCGCAATGGTCTCTCCGCTCAACTCGTCGGTGGTGATGAGCCGGATCGAACGGACGAAGTCGTAGATGCCGCTCGATTCGAGAAAGCGCCGCAGCGGGGCCCCGCCGCCGCCGTCGACGATGGCGGAGATGTAGTGGATGGTGAACGTCCAGACGCAGATCTGGGCGGCGACGTAGAAGAACTGGGCGACCACGCCGAAGGCGTAGTGGGGGTTGCGGACGAGGCGCTTGAGGGTCGGGCCGAGGTCGAGCTCCGGACCGGCGGCGGAGGCTTTCGGCATCGGGACGGCCGCGATGGCCACCCAGAGGACGACGAGGGCGACGGCGAGGTAGACGTAGGGCCCCATGACGGCCGAGAGTTCGTCGACCTGGATCGCGCGGAGTTCGTCGGCGGTCATGGCGGCGCGCTCGGCATCGGTGGCCGGGTTGATTTTCGGGAGAATGAAGAAGCCGGCGAGCATGGTGCCGAGGACGGATCCGACCGGGTTGAACGACTGGGCGAGATTCAGCCGCTGGGTGGATGTCTCCTCGGGGCCGAGCGCGATGATGAACGGGTTGCAGCTCGTTTCGAGGATCGAGAGTCCGCCGGCCAGCACGAACACCGCGATCAGGAAGTGGTTGAAGACCATCGTCTTGCTCGCCGGGAGGAACAGCATGGCCCCCATTGCGAAGAGACCCAGCCCGATCAGGACGCCGGTCTTGTAAGAGAATTTCTTGATGATGATGGCGGCCGGGATGGCGAGACAGAAGTAGGCCCCGTAAAAGGAGAACTGGATGAGGGAGGACCGGAGGTTGGTCATCGTGAAGATCCGGCTGAAGGCCTTCACGAGAGGGTCGGTCATGTTGTTCGCCAGTCCCCACGCGGCAAAGCAAACGGTGAGAAGGATAAAGGCAGGAAGAATCTTTCCAGGGAGGACGGGAACGCGTTGCGTGCTCATGGACGCGATGGATTGGCGGATGCGGGGGGAGAAGGAAATCCGGACCGGACCGGGCGAATCAAAACGGGAAAGCAGGGCCTTGGCAAGGAGGAACGCATCCGTGATTGGTCGTCGATCGGCTGAGCTTTTGGCCGCAATGCCGGGGAACGACGACGGCGACGAGAGCGGATGACGAGGGGCGCTTCGCTCCATCGCCGGCCGCTCTCGTCAACCGGTCCGAGGCTTGCCGCGCCAGAGTCCTTGCACACCGAAATTTGTTGTAAATGAGTCAAGTTTTGGCGCCCCTCGGGGTTTCAGGTTTCAGTGTTCAGGTGTCAGGAGCGTTGCGGCTGGATCGTGCACGGCTCAGGGTCAGCCTCCCTGACACCCGAAACCTGAAACCTGAACACTGGTCCGAGGCCCTGCCTCGCCAGGAACAACACCGCGCGGGAGCGCCTCTCCCCTTGGAAATTGGACATTCCTGGTTGGCTGTTGGGCATTGGGCCGCCCCGCTCGTTCACGGGTGTCGAGACCGCGAC
>CAYPUM010000005.1:0-23407 GCA_964413545.1 uncultured Roseibacillus sp.
GCGCCGCCGAAGAGGAGCGCCGAAGGACGCCACGACCGGGTCGAGAACCGGCAATGCCCCGGCCCGAGCACGTCGAAGAACACCGCCGCCTCCGACGAGCGCAGGTAAAGATGACGCGGCGGCTCGGGGACGAGGACGATCTCGGCGTGGCACTCGCCGTTGGTGTGGACGTATCGTTCGGCGCCATGGTCGTTGAAGCCGATGACATTGGTCGAAGCGGCGAGGTCGGGGTAACCGAGCGCCTGTGGCAGGCGGAAGGTGGTGAGCGTGCCGTGGCCGGAGACCAGCCAGCGTCGCGGGCCGGTTTGCCGCACTTCGGCGAACACCGCGCCGCGCGTCAGGGAGGCGGCCTCGGAGGCGGTGACGGCGTGCAGCGGCCGGCCGGCGGCCCAGTCGTGGACCCTCTCGAGGGCGGTGAGCGCGCCCTGGTCGACTCCACTATAGAAATGGTAGTAGATGTTGACCGGCTTGAGCCGGCGGGGCGAGTCGAGCCGGAGGAAGGAGTCGACGACCTGTTCGAATCCTCCGTGGACCGGGGTGCTCCAGTCGTGGGTGTAGACGAAGTCGTTCTGGTTGGCGGCGTAGATCTGCAACTGGTCGTCCCACCATGTGACCCGCGGCGCGATGGCGGCCAGTTGCGGGTGGCGTTTCGAGTGGACCGTGAACCCGCCGTTCATGTTCTCGATCCCGAGGGAGCGCGTTTGCCGGATGGCCTCCGGGAACGGGCGGCAGTTTCCGGACCACAGCATGAGTTTGACCTTCTTGCCTGGGGGGAGCAGTTCGCGCTCGATATATTCGATCGAGCCCGCCACTTCGCGGCGGGGATCGACCGTTCCGAGGGAGTGCTCCCGGCGCAGGAGGAGGGAGCCGTGGTGGTAGTCGGTGTGTGGTTTGACGTCGCGGGGGGACCAGACAAAGGGATGCGAGTAGGAATGGGAGGCGGCCTCGATATGGGGAAGGGCGAAGATCTCGCGCGCGAGGGCGGTGTGACGGGGTTCCGAGGCGGGATCCTGCGTCGTTTGCAGGGAGCGGATCTCCGCCTCGATGACCGAGACGGTGGCCGGAATCGGATAGCGGGTGAGGATTCGGTCGCGGATGATCTCGGCGCAGAGCGCGTCACGTTTGATGTTCGAGCGGGTCACGAAGCCGTCGCCGTCGATATGCGCCCAGAGAAGGCGCAGCCCGTTGCGGGTGGTGGCGTCCGGGGCCGGGAAGCGTCCCGCCGGAAAGACAAGGTCCAGAAAACCGAAGACATCGACATACGAAAAGGAGTCGTTGGCGGACGGCTGGAAGGTCCAGTAGGGATCCAGCAGCGCCCCGCCCCAGTCGGCGGTGAACACCGGATCGAAGTAGCGGGTGTGCCCGCGGCGGTCTTCGCAGGCAAGGCGCAGATGGGAGACGGCGCCCGGCGGGGCGACGGCCCCGATGAACCCAAGGCGCCTCGGCCGCACCTCGCGTTCGTGGTCGAGGAGGGCATCGTTCTTCCGGCTGATCCGGATCGATTCGGGGACGGCCACGAGGCCGGGGGCGTGCCGGATGCCGAGGCCGTCGAGGAGCTTGCCCTGGGCGCCGGGGTCGCGAAACGGGAAACTGCCGGCGAAGAGAACCTTCAGGCCCTTGGTGGTTTGCTTCAGCAGCCAGTCGGCGTAGCGATGTTCACGGGCCGCGGTCAGAACGAGTCCGCTTTCGACGAGGATTCCGGCGAAGCGATCCGGCGGCGCCTCGGGCAGTCCGGCATCGGTGGCGCGGTGAAAGCGAAGTTCGTAACCCATCCACTCGAGCGCCGGCTGGAGTTGGCGGGCCACCTCCGTGTCGGACGGCCATGTGCGGGGCGCGGCGCTCAGTTCCGGGTCGGACCCGTAGAGAACGAGAATCATCCGCGGCACCGGAGCGGCGGGCGCCAGGACCAGGCCGTCGAGGTCCGGGGTCGTGATCAGGGGCGAGGCGCCCAGCGCCTCGATGCGCCGGGCGGTGGCGGCCGCCAGTTCCGGCTGCGCCGGGTCGACGTAGTCGATGACGTATGCGGCCAGACCCCGCTTCCGGCAACGCGCAAGCTTGGCCTCGAGGCGATGGGTGTCCGCTTCCCCAACCGCGGTGAAGGTTCGGACTGCGCGGGCCTCGGGGCTGCCGGCGAGGGCCTTGCCCGGCGGGGACACGCAGGTCTGGTAGAGCGACTCGACCATGACGCCGTCCAGCGTTCCGTCCGGCAATTGCTCGATCAGCTCGAAGCCGCGGTTGATGATGATTCTTCGTTCCGGCCAGCGGCGGCGGAGTTCCGTGACGAGGGACGCGAGCCGGTTGCGGGAGGCTTTGAGTTGCTCGGGCTTGTCGGCCCCGGGGAGGCGCGCCACGCTGTCGGCCGTGTCGAGGAAGAAGCCGTCGAATCCCTTCGCGGCCGCCGGCGCGGCGAGGCGCTCGACGACGAATGATTCCCAGCGCGGGTTCGGAACGTCGGCGAAGCACGAGTTCCACTCCGCATTTGAAGCCCCCTCGACCACCAGCCCCTGTTTCTCGGCCTCGGCGCGGTAGGGGGCGTCCGCCGCGATCTCGACGAGGCTCAGATACGCCAGGAGCTTTGGCCCGCCCGCCTCGGGATCCGCGCCCTCGATCTCGGCGAACGGATCGAGGATCACCTCCTCGAAGCCGGCGCAGGCCGCGAGGTTGATACGGGGTGAATAGTCGACGAGGAAGCGCGGCCCCGAGGGCGGCGCGGCCCCCAGGGCGCCGCCGAAGACCACCCAGACTCCGAGGAAAAGCGGCAGACCTCGCACGCCTGCCATGATGGCGCTGATCGCGGACATGACCGGGCGGTGCTTAAGCGGTCCGAAAAGCGGCCTCAGGGAAGGCCGCGGTGAACCCCGCGGCGGTTTCCACGGCGCTGAGCGAACATCCGACGGGGGGGCTGCCGGACAGTCCGACAACACCCGTCACGGTCTCAATCTGGTTCTTGATGGGGGGCATGGCAGGCGAAGAGCAGTTGGGCGGCCGCAACTTGTGTTGCTAACACCATGAGCATTCTTTTTATTCATGCCCTGCTGATCAATAGGAAAACTAAAAAAAATACACTGTGATAGTCTGCATAACCAAACTAAAATGAAAGAATTACCATATATTAAAACAACGGCAATGGTTAGGATATCCTAACTAAACGGGTGGATACGATCTCGCTGATCCCTGAAAATCAAGGGTTGCCGTCCAATGGAAGGCCCCCGGAAGCGTATCTCATTGGCTGGCACGCCGGTCCGCCGGGGAGAGGGATTTGTATTTTTACTCGCGAATCAGAACTTTGCGGAGTTTCGCCGGTCTCGTGACGTCGGGGCCGATTTATTTTGGAAATCAAAAGTTTTATGCAGAATCGGCGTCCTTGTGACAGGTGGTGGCGCAGAAATGCGCCGGGGAGCAGTCATATTGGCAACGATGGCCGGGCCGCGCTCCTCTGGCTGGACGCTGCGCTGGTCGAGGGATTGGTTGAGGCCGAGGAGCGCCCCGATCACCGGGGTGCCTGTTGCCCCGCTGGAGGTCATTTCTCCATGTATCGCGGAATCCGGCCTGGCCGGCCGGGTTGCCGTGGCGAGGTTCGACGGCCGGCATCTGCCCTACGCGGAGAATCTCGTCTTACGCGGAGAATCTCGTCAATCTCTTCGTCGCCGAAGAACCCGGCGACGTGCCCATGGCCGAGGTGCTCCGCGTGTTGTGCCCGCGCGGTGTGGCCCGGGTGAAGACGGGCGGGACGTGGAAGAAGACCTTCAAGCCCGTGCCCGGAGGCATCGACGATTGGTCCCACTCTCTGCACGGGGCCGACAACAACGCGGTGGCCCGCGACACGGCCGTCGGACCGCCCCGGCGCATCGGCGAGTTCAAGCAGACCGCGCTGACCGATGAGATTCTTATCGAGGGCAAGGCACTGGTGCTGCGCGTTCGGGTTTCGGACAGCCCGCCCGAGAAGGACGTCTGGGACACCGCGGGCGGCCGGGCACGCGCCCGAATCGTCGCCATGGACGCCGAGACCGGCGAGGAGCGGTGGCGATCCGAGCTTCGCGAAGCCGCCCCGCTGACCCTGGCCACCCGTGCGGGGCGGGTGTTCTTCTCCGACGATGCGGGCGTGGTCTATATGGATCTTGGCAGCGGCGAGCAGCTTTGGCACAGGGAGCCGACCGAAACGGCGCCCGGTCATCGCGGCATGGTGGGCACGCTGGTGGCGCAGGACGAGGAGCGGTTCGATGACGAGTGGAGGAGCCGCACACTCGGCTGCAGCTTTTCACCGAAGCTGTGGAATGACGGATTCCGCTGTCCGCGATGCCGCTGCGCGAGGTTGGCGGCATCGTGTAGCGGCTTCCATTTCTCGCGGTCCTAGATCTTGACATCCCAGCGTGAGGCATCATGATGTCTTCATGCGAACCACCTTGACACTGGATCCTGACGTGGCTGAGCGGGCGCGGGCGGACGCGGCGCGCCTTGGGCGGCCGTTCAAGGAGATTGTGAACGAGGCGATGCGGGTGGGGCTTGAGGTATTGGCGCAGCGTTCGGAGCAGGGGCGGCCGTATCGGACCGAGGCGGTGCCGATGGGGCTGCGGGAGGGATTGAGTTACGACGACATCGGCGAGTTGCTGGTTCGGGCGGAGACGGAGGATTTCCGATGATTCTGGTGGATGCGAACCTGATCCTGTATGCCGAGGACAGCCTATCGCCGCACCACGGGGCGGCGCGGGATTGGTGGGATGCGCAGCTTTCCGGCGGCGATCCGGTATGCCTTTGCTGGCCGGTGTTGACCGCCTTCCTGCGGATCAGCACGAACTCGCGGATCATGGAGCGTCCGCTGACCCGAGAGGAGGCCGCCACGCGGGTGGACCGCTGGCTCGCGCAGCCCTGTGTGCGCATCGTCGGGGCGACTGCCGGTCATTGGGAGATCCTGCGCGGGCTAATGCAGGAAGCTGCGGCCACCGCCAACCTGGTTCCGGACGCCCACCTCGCCGCCTTGGCGATCGGGCACGGCTGCACGCTGTATTCGAGCGACCGTGATTTCGGCCGTTTCCCGTCGCTCAAGTGGATGAATCCGCTCGGGGGCCGATAAGGCCCCGCGGGAGGCAGCGCACCCGGCTGTCCACGCTGTTCAAGGCTCATTGACGATTACGGCGACGAGAACGGGGGACGATTGGGAGGCTCTCTCATCGTCATCCGTCGTCGCCGCCGTGACCGTTCACCGGCACTGCGGCGCAGAACCCGGCTCATTTGCAACAGATTTTCGTTTTTGATGATTCCAGCTCTGCGGCCATCGCCTCCATCGGCACGAGGCCGGTGGGGGCATGGGATTGCGGGCAGGAGGCCGGGAAAACGGACTCATCGGCCGAGATAGTCCTTGCATTATTTAAGTATTCTTAATAAATTTCAGGCAAATGGAAGGAGCGATGAAGACGAGCGAAACGGATCATGGAGCGGAGCCCTTTACGGAGCCGCTGAGCCCGCTGCCTGCGACGCAGGAGAATCCCGAGGAGGGAGGGGGGGAGGCCCGGGGCGGGGAGAAGGCGAAGCCGGCGGTTTTGCGGACGGAGTTGATCCGGGAGGGAGGAGTCCCGGCAACACGGAAGGAGGGGCGGCGGCCGCTTTGGATGTTCTGGAAGAAAAGGCGTCCGCAGCCTGATCCGCGGAGCGAGCAACTCGAGACGCTTCGCCATGGGACGGCGGAGATGGTGCGCCTGATGCGTTCGATCCGGGATCACTTGGCGGGGGAACGCGCGGAGCGCCGGGGGTTGAGCGAGTCGCTCAGTCCGCTTCCGGTGGCGGTGGAGAGTCTCCGGAGCATGAGCGAGTCGCATGCCGTGACGGGCCGGATGCTCGGGGAGTTGAAGACGTCCATGGAACGCAGCGCGGAGAAGGACGGTTTTCTTTTGAAATCGCTGAACCGGATCGGCGAAACGATGAACAAGGTCGATGAGACATTCGGGGGAATGGACAGGACCTTGGGAGAGTTCGGGAAATCGAATCAGCGGACGGTGCAGGCGATGGAGGAACTGGGGCGGCGGGTGGAGGATTCCGACCGCTTCATGAACGAGACCTTTGCGCGTTTGCGGGAGGCGGAGCGGGAGTTTACGGATTACGTGTCGCGGGCCTCGCGGCGGGGGACGTTTGCGATGGTCTCGGTGTGCAGCATGCTTTTGCTCTCGATCGTGGCGGTGGGATTCATGTTCAAGGAGAACCGGGAGTTGCTGACGGCGGCGCGGGCGAACGGGCCGTTGATCGTGCAGGTTCCGGCGGCGGAGGGGCCGCCGGAGCGGGTGGCCATTCTTGATGAACTTGAACGGCGCGACGACGGCACGGAGGAACCGGACCGGGAAGTGGCGGAGGCGGGGAGCGCCCGGGAGGAAGCCGGAGAAGGCGGGGAGGGGTTCCGGATGGAGACCACTCCGGAGCAGCTCCTCTCGGTGAGCGAGCTTCCCCGGCGGTGACGGCGGCCGGGCGAGATTGGCATTGCCAGAGCCTGAAGCGTGAGGGAGGCTGCACGGATGAGCGAGAGGGGACCCCTGACCGGCAAGACCGGGGTCGTTTTCGGTGTTGCGAACAGGCGGAGCATCGCATGGGCGATCGCCCGGGCGTGGGCGGACGCCGGGGCGAGTCTCATCTTCAATTACCAGGGGGAGAGGTTCCGGGACACGGTGGCGGAGTTGTGTGCGGAGTTCGGCGCGAGCACCCCGATCTACCCGTGCGACGTGACGAAGGACGAGGAACTGGACGAGTTTTTCGGGAAGGTTTCGAAGCACGTCCCGCGGCTTGATCTCCTGTTGCACTCGGTGGCGTTTGCCCCGAAGGAGGCTTTGCAGGGGGACTTTCTGGGCACGAGCCGGAGCGCCTTCTCGATTGCGCACGACATCAGCGCGTATTCGCTGGTGGCGATGTGCCAGCGGGCCGCGCCCCTGATGACGGAAGGCGGAAGCATCATCGCGATGACCTACTACGGATCCCGGAAGGTGATTCCGCGCTACAACGTGATGGGGGCGGCGAAGGCGAGCCTCGAGGCGTCGGTGCGCTATCTTGCGTATGATCTCGGGCCGAAAAAGATCCGGGTGAACTGTGTCAGCGCGGGGCCGGTGCAAACGCTGGCGGCGCGGGGGATCTCGGGGTTCAGTTCGATGCTGGGGCACTACAGCGAGCATGCCCCGCTGGGGCGGTCGTGCAGTCCGGAAGAGATCGGCGCGCTGGGCGCCTTCCTTGCAGGGGAGGGGGCGGCGTCGATCACGGGACAGGTGATATATGTCGATGGAGGGTATCAGATCATGGGAATGTGACGCACCGGCGGCGGGGACGAGGTGCAACCTCCGGGGGTCGATCATGGGTTTCCACAGGTTGAGATAGAGTCGTGTGGTATTACGCGAGAGACGGCCGGCAGGAGGGGCCCGTGTCGCAGGAGGTCTTGCAGGCCATGCTGACCGACGGGCGGCTTGCCTTGGACCGGACCATTGTCTGGCGGCAGGGGATGAAGGAATGGCGTTCCCCCGCGAGGGTGGCGGAACTGGCGCCGCGCGCGGCGCCCGCGACCTGCGCGGTGCGGCAACCTCCGCCGGGCATGGTGACGGCCGTTCCCCCGCAGATGAATGGGATGGCGCTGGCCTCCCTGATTCTGGGGATCGTGTCCTTTGTGATGGGGGCTTTGGCGTTGACGGGCATTCCGGCCGTGATCTGCGGGCACATCGCGAGGCGGCAGATTCGGGAGAATCCTCTGACGCAGTCCGGGGACGGGATGGCGGTTGGAGGGCTGGTGACGGGATACCTCTCGATTCTTCTGAGCGTGGTGATGGTGGTGTTCTTCGTGGTGTTTGTCGTCATCGCGATCAACGCCGCCTCGTCCGCGACGCCGCCGGGGGGGATTCCCATGACGGTCACCCCGACGGCGACCGCAACGTCGTCTGCGCCCCCGTTCGCGCCTTGAGTCTTTGCACCGATGGAATGGTATTACGCGCAGCAGGGGCGGCAGGTGGGGCCGGTGGAACTGGGGGTGCTTCAGGAAGAGCTGGGAAAGGGAGGGCTGGCAAGGACGGACCTTGTGTGGCGGCCGGGGATGGAGCAATGGACGCCGGCCGGGGAGGTTTCGGAATTGACACCGGCCGGGGAGGGGGCGCCCGTGCCGTCCGGGGGGACGGCGCCGGTCATCACGGCCCCGCCGCCGTCCTCGGCGATGGCGACGGCGAGTCTGGTGTGCGGGATGGCGAGCCTTTTGCTGTGCGCGGCGGGGGTGGTGGCGGCGGTTCCGGCGGTGGTGTGCGGGCACCTTGCGCTGAAGCAGATCCGGGAGGCGCCGGTTCCGATGACGGGGCGGGGGATGGCGCTCGGAGGTCTGATCACCGGATACCTTGTTTTGGCTTTTCAGCTTTTCTCGGCGGCGGGGCTCCTCATCATGCTGGTCATGCCGGGAGGGTGAGATTTCCCGGCGCATTGCAGTGGAATCAGAACCAAGCAGCGAATCATGGAATGGTATTACGGGAAACATGGGAAGCAGGAGGGCCCGGTGGACCTCGCCCGGCTTCAGGAGATGTTGCGGACGGGCCAGTTGGCTCCGAACGACCTTGTGTGGAGGCAGGGGATGACGGAGTGGGCGCCGGCTTCGAGCGTGCCGGAGCTCAGCCAGCCCCAACCGGCCCCGCCCGCGGCTCCGGGGGCGGGTCCGCCGGCCCCGGAAACGGGAGCGGGCGGGTCCTACGGACCGGCTTCGCGGGCGGCGGCTACTCAGGCTCAGCATGAGCACGTTCCAAACTATCTCGTGCCCGCGATTCTGGTGACGATCCTTTGCTGCTGGCCGTTCGGCATTCCGGCGATCGTCTTCGCGGCCAAGGTGGACGGGCTGGTGGCGAGAGGCCAGATCGCGGAGGCGCACGAGGCTTCCCAGAAGGCGAAGATGTGGAGCACGATTGCGGGGGTTTCGGGTTTCGTCATCGTGGTGCTCTACGTGATTCTCATGGCGACGGGTATCCTGAGCCAGCGGTGAAGAGGCGTCTGGCGGTGACGGGGCTGGCGGCGGCGGCGCTGGCGGGCGGGGCGGTCTTCATTGCGGTTCACGAGCCCGGCGCGGGCGGCCTGTATCCGCCCTGTTTTTTCCATGAGCTGACCGGCCTGCACTGTCCGGGGTGTGGGTCGACCCGCGCCCTGCATGCCCTGTTGAGCTTCGACCTCGTGGCGGCTTTGAGCAGGAATCTTCTGATGGTTCTGCTCTTGCCGTTTCTCGTCGCCGGGGCGGCGCTCGAAACCGCGGCGTGGGTCCTCGGGGAAAGCTACCGGGGTCCGCGGGCGAAGGTCCCGGCGCCCGGCGGGTGGGTCCTGCTCGGGGTGATCGGGCTGTACTGGATTCTCCGGAATATTCCGTTCTGGCCGTTCAGCCTGCTGGCGCCGCACTGAAGCGGGCCCGGCCCGGGTGCGGCCCCTCCTGTCGATTCCTGTCACGGTCTCTTTTTCACGAATCCGTGGCAGGGATACAGGTTTTTGGGCTTCAATGCCGGCGGACGACGGCGACGACTACGGATGACGAGGGTGAGGCGGTTGACGGAATCGTCTCCCGTTGTTTGAGGCAAGAGGGGACAGCCCTCGTTCAGACGGGGTCAGCGTGTGGCGAAATCTCCAATGCACGTGCATACCACCAGCTTCCCAAGCGTTCTCATCGTGAATACCTTCCCGTCTGTCGCGAAAAGGAGCCTCCGCATGTCCTCACGGCGGACTCCGAAGCCCCGCCCGCCGATGCAGGCGACGAGTTCATACTTCGCCTTTCTGCCGCGTTGTCCCTCTCGCCGCAAGGCATCGAGCCGCTGAATCCGTGCCACTTTGTCGCGTGCTGTACCGTCATCCTCGGTCAGTTTAGCTTCGATCACGACTTGTGGGTTGAACTCACTCGGGATGATGAAGTCAGGGGCCTGGTCGAAGCCTTGTATTCGCTCTGCACGTCTGGTCTTGCGGTAGCTGACGCCGGCCTTGTGGAGAACATCTTCAATGGCCGATTCCAGACTGTCGCCGATCAACTCGCTGACCGAATCACGGTGGCCGGCGAACGGACGACCAAGGAAGCGCTCGTATAGGACCATTGCATATGGCACGCCCAGCTCCGACATGCGTTGAACGTCCTCCGGGCCGTTTCGAGTGTCGGCCTTTTCGAGACGATGGATCTTTTCGGCCTCCACTTTCGGCGCGCCCTCATTCAGCAACTCGCACGCTGCTGCCACGAGCGCCCGTAGCCGTTCGGCCGTAACGCCCTTCGCGTTGAGTTGTCCGTCAGGTTCGACCCGAGCCCTCCTGTCGAGCGTGCGCACGGCGCTCTGACTCACGGCGATCCCGGTACGCTAGGTGGTGATATACGCCCATTCCGGCGGGCTAAACCCGAGAATGGAGCGGAGCACAATCAAAGCGATAGGCGTGGCTTGGACGACGGGAAGTGCGTTCTCGGTCGAGATCAGAGTGAAACCCTGCGTAGCCTGCTTAAGTGCCTCATAACCGGTCTCGAATGTCGGGTAGTCAACGAAGCCTGGCCCACGAGGCAACAAAAGGAACTCGGAGCCAAGGCACGCGAAGACGGAATCGACGAACTGGTCAGTATGCTCCCGCAGCTCGCTGACGCTAGCCTCAAAAGGAAATCTGTCTTTCTTTCGGCCCATAGTTCTCTCGTGCTTCGCGCAAAACCATCCATTGCTGAGCGGGAACAGTATTCAAATCGTCATCCAAGTGCCCAAGCACGGCTGCTGCACCACCCAGCTCTCCGTCGATCCAACCGGCGACCTTGTCGATTTTCGCGTCGATTTCTGCAAGGGAATCCCAGCCTTTCCGAAGATGCCAGATTGCAAGACGAATCGTGTGGCCGTAAACAACGCAACGCGTATCGCCCGGAGTTGGCTTCACGTCGCCGAGCCGGAGGTCTTCCAGATCGTCCCGCACCAGCGTGGCAATAGCCTCCGGGCTCCTAGTGATCCAGCGCTTCGGCACGGTGCCCGTGGATCGGCAAATGAACACCGTGTCGACGATGGACGAACCGGTTCCGCTGATGTGAATTGAAGCGCCCATCTCGGCTGGACAAGGAATGGAACCCGAGCACACCAAACCCGAGTCAAGAATCGCGACCGCAACGGGGTAGTACGCGCGAATGTCGTTGTGATGGTAGGTGAACGCAAACGGCCCGCCGGGCTTCAGCTTTGCGCTCATTCGGGCGAAGACGCTGGAAAGCCCTTGCGTGAAGTGGACGAGGTCGCGGCCCATGTTGATATTGCCGGTCAACTCGTCCTTGCTCCGTGTGGAGACGCGCACGAAGGCGCCGTTTGTCTCGGTCCTGCTGACCAGTTTGCGAAGCCAGACATAGCAGAAATCCATCAGTTCGGCGTACTGCACGTTTCCGAAATACGGCGGATCGGTGAAGACGGCGTCCAACGAGTTGAGCGAGATTCCGTTTGCAGACGCGTCCCCGCAGGCGAGGGTCACGCGGCGTGGCCGGGCTCCTGCGCGGCCGTTAGGGGTGTCCCCGATCCACTCGCGAGTGAGTTCAACCCGGACCTTGCGTCGTCCCTCGTGCCGGTACTCGAACGGCGCGTCGCAGTATTCCTTGGCTTTGGCGTATTTCTCAATGATGTTCGACCATCCGCCGCTACCGACGTTGCCGCCGGCCCGGCCGTTCGGTATCCCAAGCAGGTTGGATTCGCACTCGATGAGCCCCACCGGGAAACCGTGGACAGAAAAGATGTCCAGGGATTTGAGGGCCATTGCATCATAACGACAGAGCATGTTCTGGTAGCGCAGGAGGTCGGAGAGATTCGTGGCCAGAGCGTTACGGATGCGCTCATTCTGAACGGACTCGATTCGTCGACAACTCAGCTCGAGCCCAAGGAGTTGACGGGTGTTAAACATCTCGCGATAGTATTTGTATCCCCAGCGATGCAGTCTGTCACTCTCGTCACCAGCCATGATCTCTTCCATCGGGATGAATCGTGGGCGCATGTGGGACCATTTGCGTTCGGCGTCCGCAAGGTTTGCCATGTCGGCGTCGTCGGGCTTCTTGAAATAACGGCCGAGGTGCGTAGCGCGGCACGCTTGGCAGTGGTACTCGATCGCGAACAGCGCATGCGCCGGCGGGCCTTGAGCGGGATCGGGGAAGCGGTTCGGCGTCGAACAGGCCGGGCACACACACTTGCCCCGTCGCGCCACACCTTCCTGCCGAAGTTGGGCTCCACAGTTTCCGCATGCACCGGGATGCGATCGGCTTTCGCACTCGGTGAGGCCGCCGCATTCGGCGCACACGAAGACGTTGCGGGGGTGGCGGCGATCTTGAGCGAGCAGATATCCGGGGAAGAGGCGTAGTTCGCGGCCGCAGTTGCTGCAAGGGCTGACTTTGACCCATAGGAAATACTTCACATGTGCTTCTTCATTTCCGCATTCGAGGCAGGTTGTTCGATAGAGAGCGCCGATTTGGTTTTCCAGCGCAGCGCGGAGCGCCTCGGCAGCTTCGCGATACGCCTTGAGGTTGAGATGCTCGATTTCCTGCCGCACGATCCAGTAGGACATGGGGTTGATGTCGCAGCCGGCCACATCACACCCGACGCGATTGGCCTCGAGGAGCGGCGTGCCACCCCCCATGAACGGGTCAGCGACGCGCACTCCCTTTAGATCGTGGTTTTCGTAAAACGATTCGCGAAGGGCGGAGTCCACGAACTCAGAGAGGACGAGGGCGCGGAAGAGGGTTCCGGGACGCCGGGCAAACCACTTGTGGACGGCGATTGGGGGACGGTAGTTCTGTTGAATCTGCTTCTCGCGCAGAGCCAAGCCAGCCACAAAGGGTATGTCGAATCGGTGCTCTATCATGAGGTTGCGTCGGCGAGTGGGAAGCTACCGGCGTCACGGATGAGACGCAAGGACGGTAGTCTTGGTGTTAGCTCCGCGGAAAGGCGGGATCCCCGGAAGGACTGCCGCGGCAGACGAAGAAAGAGAGCGGGGGCTTACGATTTGTAGAGGCTGCAGAGCAGTTCGGCGTCTCCTGTCGGAGCTTGTAGAGCGGAGGCGAAATCATCGATATTGGTGGGTTTCCGGGACTTTACCCTCGGATCGCAGGGCGGGTATGATGCTTCGCCAAGAAGTTAGGGTGCCTTCGGTCCCAAAGCAAGAAAAGAATGTTCATGGGAACAAAACATGGATTTTCCGGAATATTCCGTTCTGGCCGTTCAGCCTGCTGGCGCCGCACTGAAGCGGCCCCCGGCCCGGGTGCGGCCCCTCCTGTCGATTCCTGTCACGGTCTCTCGAATCCGTGGCGGGCGATGCCTCGCTGGGATCATTCGCCGCTTTGGGAGGCTTCGATACGAGGATATTTGTGAGGCATGGGATGAAGGGAGGGCGGTGGTGAACCGGTTGTGCCGCCGGCGGTTGACAGGCAGAAGGGGAGCTTGCACGGTCGACGGCGTGGCGGAGCGGGCGAAGAGGTGGCCATGGCACGGGTGGATCGGGCTGGTCCTGATGGCGGTGTTCTGGGCTCTGAACTGGGGGCTGGAGGGGATGCGCACCCACTGGGGGTTCTTTCCGATGTGGCTGGGATATGCGCTGACGGTGGACGGGCTGGTTCTGCGACGGACGGGCAGTTCGTTGCTGACGCGGAGTCCCCGGGGATACGCGGGGCTGTTTGCGGCCTCGATTCCGGCGTGGTGGTTGTTCGAGCTGATCAACCTTCGGACGCAGAACTGGTTCTATGTGGGCACGCCGGTCGGCAAGCTCGAGTATGCCCTGCTGGCGTCGCTCAATTTCTCGACCGTGATTCCGGCGGTATTCGGGACGGCGGAGCTGGCTGGGTCGTTTGGGTGGATTCGGCGGCTGAGGCGGGGTCCGCGGATTGCGCCCACCCGGGGGATCCTGTGGGGGTTTTTCCTTGGCGGGTGGTTGATGCTGGCCCTGTTGCTGCGTTGGCCGCGTTACTTCTTCCCCCTTGTCTGGGTGTCGGTGTATTTCATTCTGGAGCCGGTGAACGTCTGGCGGGGGAACCGCTCCCTTGCGGAGTTCACGCGCGAGGGCGACTGGAGGCCGGTGGTGGCGTTGTGGACCGGCAGCCTGGTCTGCGGGTTCTTCTGGGAGTTCTGGAACTACTGGTCGTATCCGAAGTGGGTTTACGAGGTGCCCTTCGTGGACGTGTTGCGGGTCTTCGAGATGCCGTTGTTGGGATACGGGGGATACCTGCCGTTCGCGCTCGAGTTGCATGCGGTCTACCACCTGATGCAGGGCGCGTTCGGACGGCGGCGGTGGACGTACGTCCGGTTGGGCAGGTTCGGGCAGCGATAGCGGCGGCGGCGGCGGATGACGAGACGCGCTTCGGTCACTCGTTGGCCGTTCTCTTCGGCGTGATCGTCAACCGTCCCGCGGCGGCGCCCGCCCGTGGTGATCGCCGCGGCCGGGCCGGACGAGGATTCTTCTTCATGGCGGGGGCCGGATGTGTTACGAGGGATGCTCGCACAAGAAAATGGAGGAAGAACATGAAGGACATGAAAGTTGAGATGGCGGATGTCTGGGTGGCTGGCATCAAGGACCGGCCGGGGGGGCTGGCGGAACTGCTGGACGGGTTGCAAAAGGCGGGCGCGGACCTGAACTTCCTGCTGGCCCGGCGGGCGCCCGACCAACCGGGGGAAGGGGTCGTGTTCGTGACCCCCCTCGAGGGAGATGAGCAGATCGAGGCGGCCCGGAAGTTGGGATTCGACGTCGTGACGAGCGTGAAGTCGTTGCGCATCGAGGGGGAGAACCACCCCGGGGCGGCGGCGGACGTGGCGAAGAAGCTGGCGGAGGCCGGGATCAACCTCCGGGGATTCTCGGGAGCGGCGGCGGGACCGCGGTCCGTTTTCTACATCGGTTTCGACAGCGCCGAAGAGGCGGCAAAGGCGGTGAAGGTGCTCGAGGCGGAATAGTGCCCGGTCAGAGGGGTCCGGGGGACGGCTTCCGAATTCCGCAGTTGCGGAAGCGCGGGACATTGCCGGGCCTCGACGCCGGAATCCAGCAACCGGGCGGTCTCCGGGGGGGGTAGTTCCATGGAGTCCGGGGGCGGCTGGCTGAGCGAAGCGAAGCTCCTCCGGACGTTGTTGCTCAGGAGGCTTCGAGTTCCAAGCCGACCGGGCAGTGATCGGAGCCGGGGATCCCGGGGTGGATGGTAGCGCTCTGGACGCGATCGAGGAGCTGACGCGAGACGCCGAAGTAGTCGAGGCGCCATCCGACGTTGCGTTGGCGGGCGCGGGCGCGGAACGACCACCATGTGTAGGCGCCGGCGCGGTCCGGGTGGAGGTGGCGGAAGCTGTCGGCGAAGCCGGACTCGAGGAGTCTGGTGAAGCTGGCGCGTTCCTCGTCGGTGAAGCCGGCGGACCGGCGGTTTTCCTTCGGGCGGGCGATGTCGATTTCCTTGTGGGCGACATTGAGGTCGCCGCAGAACACGACCGGCTTGGCGTGCCGGATGGCGATTCGCTTCAGGAAGCTTCGGAAAGCCCGGTCCCATGAGAGACGGTAGTCGAGGCGGCGCAGACCGTCTCCGGCGTTGGGGGTGTAGACGTTGACGAGGAGGAACTCGGCGAACTCGGCGGTGAGGAGGCGGCCCTCGCCGTCGTGGGCGGCGCGGCCCATGCCCCGGATGACGGTGAGGGGTTCCTTGCGGGAAAAAACGGCGGTTCCGGAATAGCCGGGTCTTGCGGCGGAGTTCCAGTAGCTCTTGTAACGGCCCAGTTCCAGCGGGAGATCGACCTGCTCGGAGCGGGCCTTGGTCTCCTGGAGGCACACGACGTCGGGGTCAAGGGCGGTGATGGATTCCGCGGCGCCCTTGTTCAGGGCGGCCCGCAAGCCGTTGACATTCCATGAGACGAGCCTCACGTGGTGAGGGGCGGACTACCGCTTCGAGAACTGGAACTGTTTGCGGGCGCCGGGCTGGCCGGACTTCTTGCGTTCCTTCATGCGCGGGTCGCGGCGAAGGAGACCGGCGGCCTTGAGGGGGGCTCGCAGCTCGGGGTCGATGGCGGTGAGAGCACGGGCCACGGCGAGCCTGATGGCGCCGACCTGGCCGTGCAGACCGCTGCCGCGCGAGACGACCTTGAGGTCGAACTTGTTGAGGAGGTTGGTTGCTTGGAACGGGGCGAGCACCTCGTTCTGCAGTGGCAGAGTGGGAAGATACTCCTCGAAGTGGCGGCCGTTGATGGTGCAGGCGCCGGAACCTTCGGTGAGCCAGACGCGGGCCACGGCGGTCTTGCGCCGGCCGGTGGCGGTGGCGGATAAGTCGGTGGCGGCCATGATGATGAAGAGGATGAGATTTTCGGGAGAAGCGGGGAAAGTCAGAGGGTGACGGGCTCCGGTTGCTGGGCCTCGTGGTTGTGCCCGGGGCCGGCGAAGACGTGAAGCTTGCGGAACTGGGCGCGGCCGAGGCGATTGTGGGGAATCATGCCGCGGACGGCGTGCTCGACGAGGAGTTCGGGTCTCCGGGCGCGGATCTTACGCGGCGTTTCCACCTTTTTGCCCCCGACGTATCCGGAGTGGCTGGCGTAAATCTTCTCGGTTTCCTTCTTGCCGGTGAGGCGCACCTTGGCGGCGTTGACGATGACGACATGGTCGCCGGTGTCGATGTGGGGAGTGAAGGCGGGCTTGTGTTTGCCGCGGAGGAGGCGGGCCGCTTCGACCGCGACGCGTCCGAGGATCTGGTCGGCGGCATCGATGAGAAACCACTTGCGCGTGATATCGGCGGGCTTCGCGGAAAACGTCTTCATGGCGGGTTGCCGCAGGAGGATTGAGGGGGCGGCGGAAAGGGCGCGAAACGTAGGAGCGAGCCCCCAGCCTGTCAATGTTAGTTTTCGACAAAAGGAATCGCGGGGCCAGTTTTCTGTTGCGGGATCGGAAAAATCGCCAATGATGCGCCCCCGGCCGCAGCGCGGGCGGGGGAAACCCGAAGACGAGAGATTATCGCAGGACCACCGAGAAAACGACGGCGGGGCGGTCGACGAAGACGCCGCACGGAGTATAGCGGGCCGAAGAAGGGCGCGGACGGGGAGGACAAGGCTGTCGAGGTTGAAGGGACGATTTCGGCCGTTCTCGCCGGAACCATGTTCAAGGTCAAGCTGGCCAGCGGCCATGAAGTGCTGGCCCACATTTCGGGAAAGATGCGCAAGCGTTTCATCCGTCTGGTGGTAGGGGACCGGGTGAAGATGGAGATGTCCCCATACGACACCACCAAGGCGCGCATCGTGTACCGGATCGGCTAGAGTCCTTGGAATCCGGGACTCGTCACAAATGAGCCGAGTTCTGCGATCTGCGGTTTCGGCGAACGATGACGGGCGACGATTGCGGATGACGATGGGAGAGGCACCCAATCGTTCCGCGTTGTGGCCGCTGGTCAACCGGTCCGGGGCTTGCCTCGCTGGAAGCAAGTCGGGGATGGGCTCGGAAGGGCGGGTTGGTGGACACCTCCGGGGACGGCGGCGTCATCAAGGGGCGTTGGCGTGGCGGCGGCGGTCGATTTGCTGGCGGGCGGGACGGGGATTGTGGTTATAGTGAGGGGGAGATGGAACCGTGGCAGCAGCAGATTTTTCTGGGGGTCTTGATCGCGTTGGTGTTCGTGGCATTTCTGCGGGAGTGGCTTCCGGTGGAGCTGGTGGCGCTGGGGGCGTTTTTTTCGTGCGTGGCGGCGGGCATTTTACCGTTGTCGGTGGGTCCTGCGGCTGCGGCGGGCGAGGAGCGGTTTCTGGCGCTGGGTGTTTTTGCGCATCCGGCGCCGGTCACGGTGGCGTGCATGTTTGTTCTGAGCGCGGCACTGGAGCGGACCGGGGTGGTTGAGATTCTCGGGCATGGGTTTGAGTCGGTGGCGGCGCGGAGTCCGCTGATGATGCTGGGGATGCTGATGGTGGTGGTGGCGTTTTTGTCCGCGTTCATGAACAACACCCCGGTGGTGGTTGTTTTCCTGCCGCTGGTGCTTGCGATCTGCCGTCGCAAGGACTGGAAGCCGTCGCGCTTTCTCATTCCACTCTCGTATGCGGCGATCGTCGGGGGCACGGTGACGATCGTGGGCACCTCGACGAACCTTGTGGTGGCCGGGACGGTCGAGCAATCGCAGTTGGCGCCGTTCACGATGTTCGAGATCGCGCCGTTGGGGATGATTTTCGTGGGGGTGGCGATGGTCTACATGCTGACGGTGGGGAGGCGGCTTCTTCCGGACCGCGTGACGCTGGCGGCGCTCATCGATGCCGACCAGCGGCGGGAGTTCATCACGCACGCGTTTGTTCGGAAGGGTTCGCCGTTGGCGGGCAAGCCGTTTTCGGAAAGCCAGTTTCCGAAGATGCGGCGGGCGCGGGTGCTGGAGGTGTTGCGTGCCGGGGAGCGGTTGACGGTGCCGCTCGACAGGATCGTTTTCGAGGAAGGGGACGAGATCGTGTTCAAGGGGCAGGTCGAGGGGCTGATGGGGCTTTCGCAAACGGAGGACATCCAGCTTCGCGGGGAGGAGGAGTTGGGGTTGGAACGGGTGCGGACGGAGTCGGCCCTCTTGATGGAGGGGATCATCGGCCCCGACTCCTCGTTCGAAGGCAAGAGCCTGAAGGAGTTGAACTTCCGGCAACGGTTCGGGGTGATCATCCTTGCGGTGCATCGCCGGGGGCGGAACCTGCGGGAGCGTTTCGAGGACGAGAAGCTCACCTTTGGCGACACACTGCTGGTGCAGGGGCCGGCCGAGAAGATGCGGGCGTTGTTCGAGATGAAGGACTTCATCAATCTGACGCAGCCGCAGGGGAAGGTTCCGCGGGTTCGGAAGGCGCCGTTTGCGGTGGCGGCGATGGCGGGATTCATGGTCCTTGGCGCGCTGATGGGATTCGGGGTGGTTCCAACGGTTCCGGTGGTGGCGTTGGCGATGGGAGCGGCCTTGCTGGTTCTGCTGACGGGTTGTCTGAAGCCGCAGGAAGCCTACGAGGCGATCGAATGGAGGGTGGTTTTCCTCATCATGGGGATGCTGGGGGTGGGGCTGGCGGTGGAGCGTTCGGGGCTGGCGGCGCTGGTGGCGCACGGGTTGGTGGGCACGGTGGGTCCGGAGAATCCGTTTCTGCTGATTGCGGTGCTTTATCTTCTGACGGCGGTCTTGACGGAGGTGATCAGCAACAATGCGGTGGCGGCGCTTCTGGCGCCCCTTGCGATCGTGATCGGGCTTGAGGCGGGGGTGAGTCCGAGGCCGCTGGTGGTGGCGGTGATGTTCGGGGCGTCGGCGAGCTTCGTCACGCCGATCGGCTACCAGACGAACACGTTTGTTTACGGGGCGGGGGGGTATCGGTTCGGCGATTTTTTCCGGGCCGGGATGCCGCTGGCGATTCTTCTGTGGCTGGTGGCGAGCGCCATGATTCCGATCATCTGGCCGTTGGTCTGACGCGTTTGCCGGCGGTCCGTCGGTGGCGGTTTGCGGTGGTTTGTGGTGGCGGCGTTCCGCCTGCCGGGGTCGCGGGCAGGGTGTCCACGCGCCCCGGCGGAGCGCGCCTTGCGAGGCGGCGCCTTGCAACGCCTCGCGATGAAGTCCGGTGAGAGAAGCGGTGCCGGGGGGCAGAAAGGCGGGGTTGGCACGGCATGAGCCTCGACAATGGCGGGGTGGTGCGCTTAACACCGGCGCGCCGTCCGCGGGACGGCATGATCGGCCATGATGAGGGACCTTTCCAAGTACCGGAACATCGGGATTTTTGCGCACGTGGACGCCGGCAAGACGACCACGACGGAGCGGATCCTGAAGTTGACAGGCAAGATTCACCAGATGGGGGAGGTCCACGACGGCGCCGCCACGACGGACTTCATGGAACAGGAACAGGAGCGCGGCATCACGATTCAGTCGGCCGCCACGAGCTGTTTGTGGAACGGCCATCAACTGAACATCATCGACACGCCGGGGCACGTGGACTTCACGATCGAGGTCTACCGGTCGCTGAAGGTCCTCGACGGGGGAGTGGGTGTTTTCTGCGCTTCGGGCGGGGTGGAACCGCAGTCGGAGACGAACTGGCGGTATGCGAACGGATCGAAGGTGGCGCGTCTGATCTTCGTGAACAAGATGGACCGCGTGGGGGCGGATTATTTTCGGGTTCTGGATCAGGTTCGGGATATCCTTGCGGCGAAGCCGCTGGTGATGACGCTGCCGATCGGGGTGGAGGCTCAATTCAAGGGGGTGGTGGATCTGCTGACGCGCAAGGCGCTGATCTGGGACGAGAGCGGCGATCCGACGCGCTTCACGGAGGAGGAAGTTCCGGCCGGGATGGCGGAGCAGGTCGAGGACTACCGGCGGCAGTTGATTGAGACGGCGGTGGAGCAGGACGACGAAGCGATGGAGAGATACCTTGACGGCGAGGAGCCCGATCTTGCGACCATCCGGAGGTGCGTCCGGAAGGGGACCATCGGGCTGAAGTTCTTCCCGACTTATTGCGGGTCGGCCTTCAAGAACAAGGGGGTGCAACCGGTCTTGAACGCGGTGGTGGATTACCTGCCGGACCCGACGGAAGTGGTTCCGCAACCGGAGGTTGATCTTGAAGGCCACGAGACGGGGGAGTTCGCGATCGTGGATTGCAACAAGCCGCTGCGGGCATTGGCGTTCAAGATCATGGACGACCAGTATGGGGCGCTGACGTTCACGCGCATCTATTCCGGGCGACTGGAAAGGGGGATGACAGTCCTGAACACGTTTACGCGGAAGAAGGAACGGGTGGGGCGCATTCTGGAGATGCACGCGGACTCGCGGGAGGAGCTGGAAGCGGCGCAGGCGGGAGACATCGTGGCGCTGCTGGGCATGAAGGACGTGCAAACGGGGCACACCTTGTGCGACCCGAACAACCCGGCGACGCTTGAGCCGATGGTGTTTCCGGAGCCGGTGATTTCGATTGCGGTGGCGCCGAAGGAGCGGGGGTCGGCAGAGAAGCTGAGCGGAGCCCTCGGCAAGATGATCAAGGAGGATCCGTCATTCCGGGTCGAAACCGACGAGGAAAGCGGGGAGACGATTCTGAAGGGGATGGGCGAGCTGCACCTCGACATCAAGATCGACATCCTGAGGCGGACCTACAGGATCGATACGGAGGTGGGCAGGCCGCAGGTCGCGTATCGCGAATCGATCACAAGGGCGATCGAGGACTCCTACACGCACAAGAAGCAGACGGGGGGGTCCGGGCAGTATGGCAGGATCGACTACATGATCGAGCCGCTGGAGCGCGGAGCGGGATTCGAGTTCGAGTCGACGGTGACGGGAGGGAACGTCCCGAAGGAGTATTGGAGCGCGATCGAAAAGGGGTTTTCGGACTCGAAGGAGAAGGGGGTTCTGGCGGGTTATCCGTGTCTGGATTTCAAGGTGACGTTGAAGGACGGGGCGCACCATGCGGTGGACTCATCGGCGGTGGCGTTCGAGTTGGCGGCCCGGGCGGCCTACCGGCAATCGATGCCGAAGGCGGCGCCGCAACTGCTGGAGCCGATCATGAGGCTGGACGTGTTCAGCCCGAGGGAGAACGTCGGGGACGTGATCGGGGACCTGAACCGCCGGCGGGGAATGATCAAGAGCCAGGAGACGGTGCCGAGCGGGGTGCGGGTGAAGGCGGATGCGCCGCTCGGCGAGATGTTCGGATACATCGGAGACCTGCGGACCATGACCTCGGGGAGGGGACAGTTCTCGATGGAGTTTTCACACTACGCGCCGGCGCCGAAGAACATCGCGGAGGCGATCATCAAGGCCGCCGCGGAAAGGAGATGAGGGCTCGCCAGCCGGGCTGAAGGCGATCAGATTTTCTGGCGGGGGAGGGCTTGGCGCTTGGCGGGATCGGACGCGAAGAGGTGGGCGAGGGCGATGGCGAGGGCGTCGGCGGCGTCGGGTGGCGGGGTGGCATCGAGGTTGAGGAGGGCGCGGACCATGAAGGCGACTTGTTGCTTGCCGGCGGCGCCCTTGCCGACGACGGCTTGTTTGACTCTCCTGGGGGCGTATTCGTAGACCGGAAGGCCGTGATCGGCGGCCGCGATGAGGGCGGCGGCGCGGGCGGCGCCCATTGAGATGGCGGTGCGGTGGGACTGGACGTAGATGATGCCTTCGACGGCCACTTCATCGGGGTTCCATTTCCGGATGAGGTTGGCGAGGCCGCGGCGGACGGCGGCGAGGGCGGCGGATTGTTCGAGGGTGCGGGGAAGCGTGATGACGCCGTAGTCGCAGACGTGATGGGAGCGGAAATCGCCTTCGAGGACCGCGTAACCGGTGTTCCGGATTGCGGGGTCGATGGCGAGGGTGGTCACGGGTTGCCGGTTGCCGGTTTTCGGTTTTCGGTTTTCGGTTCTGTGTTTCGAGGGAGTTTTCAGCGCCGGCGGCCGGCGGAGCGGCGGCGGCGGCGGATTGATCTGGCGGGGGACTCGTCGAGGAGGGCGGTGTAGGTGTAGTCGAAGTCGGGGAGTTTGCGGCGTTCGATGCGGCGGTCGATGAAGCGTTCGACGGAGTGGGCGAAGTCGATTTCGTCGGCGGTGAGGATGGTGAAGGCGTCGCCCTCTTTTTCGGCGCGGCCGGTGCGTCCGATACGGTGGACGTAGTCTTCAGGGTTTTCGGGGACGCGGTAGTTGATGACGTGGGAGACGCCGGAGATGTCGATGCCGCGGGCGGCGACGTCGGTGGCGACGAGGACCTCGTATTGGCCTTCCCTGAACCCCTTGAGGGCGTGCATGCGGTCGGTCTGGCGGATGTCGGAATGCATGATGGTGACCTTGTCGTGTCCCTTGCGGCGGAGGAGGCCGGCCACGGTGTCGGCCTCCTTGCGGGTGCGGGTGAAGATCATGACGCTGTGGTAGTCGGTCTTTTCAAGGAGGGCGAGGAGGAGGTCGTCGCGCTGGTTCATGGCGACGGGGAAGAAGGCATGGGTGACGGTGGAGGGGATGGAGCGCCGCGCGATGGCTACCTCCTGCGGGTCGTGGAGGCACCATTCCGCGAAGGTCTGGATGGCGGGGGGCATGGTGGCGGAGAAGAAGAGGGTCTGGCGGCCCTCCCACGGGCAGAGGTTGACGATGCGGCGGACATCGGGGAGGAAACCCATGTCGAGCATGCGGTCCACCTCGTCGAGGACGAGGACCTTGAGGTCGCCGAAGCGCATCGAGGCGCGATAGAACATGTCGATGAGGCGGCCGGGAGTGGCGATGACGATGTCGGCTCCCTCTTCGAGTTGTTCGACCTGGCGGGCGTATCCGACTCCCCCGTGGAGGAGGGCCACCTTGAAGGCGGTGTGGCGGCCGTAGTGTTGGAACGCTTCCGCGACCTGGTGGGCGAGTTCGCGGGTGGGTTCGAGCACGAGGCACTGGGGGCGGTGGACGGGGGCGAGCATGGTCAGGATCGGCAGGGCGAAGGCGGCCGTCTTGCCGGTTCCGGTCTGGGAGGCGCCGATCACGTCGCGGCCTTCGAGGACGAGCGGGATGGCTTGTTCCTGGATGGGGGTGG